>CAYOMI010000090.1:0-6751 GCA_964405005.1 uncultured Planctomycetales bacterium
ACCCAGTTCTGTTCTGGCCTGACCGATTCTTTCCCCGTTTTCCACCCGCAAAATCTTTATCTTTGTGAAGGTCTGGTCTGCCTGCCGCAGATGTGAGATGATTCTCTGTTTTTCAGTCAGAAGTTCCGTATATCGTCCTTCTTTCAGACTTACCTGGAATTTTTGCATTCTTCCTATATTTTCTTATATATAAGTTATTCGAGACTTCTTTAATTATAATAAAGGTGGCATTAATTTTTTTAATAAATTCTGGGTGCCCAAAATATCTAAGCGAATCAATTATAGTAATAGCGTCAAAGGCTTTATCTCTAAAAATATCAAAATTGTCTCCATTATCAACAGAATCATATAGAAATTTATTAGCAGAATATTTTAGATTTTGATGAAAATGTTTTAAACTATCTATGGGTAAATCTAATCCAACGGCGTTGATTTCTTGGGCATTGCAAATATCAACTAAGAGACCAAAAGAACATCCTATGTCTAGTAATGATTTAATATTCAAATCTTTGAGTATGGCGTAAATATTCTGGTAGACCCTTATTCGCTGACCTATATATATATTCTGAGAGATATTATGATTACTATAGTAATCATAATATAATCTTTCTAATGCCTGCATATATTCTGTTAGGAACTGCTCTCTTTAATAATTTGGCTACTCCTGGTTCCCATATTAAAAAGAAAGTCGAGTATGGATAAATCAGAAATAAAATCTCCGTAACGTTGGCTATAGACAGGGTGTTTAAAATTCTGCATTACAATATTGATACCTTTAGATTTAAGGTAGTCCTGATCGGTATATACCAGGCTACCCCCCATACCTAACATAAACGAATCTGCGCCTGTTTTTTGGCATATATCAACTAATAATTCTGTTTTTTTACCGCTAATACCAATATCGGAACTCTTCACAAGTTCTGTTCTTATCTTTAAATATTTACAGACGACTTCTATCAATGCAATATTGAAATCGCACAATAAATCCCATTTCTTCGCATAAATTGAATCCAAGATAGGCATAATTTCTCCGAAATAAGGAGCCTTACCGTAATTTGTTAAAAAAGCATTGAGATGAATTTTTTTCCACCGAAAATTTCTCTCATTATCAATCTCTATGTCTTTTATCAGTTGACCTAAATGCTTTTTTCTTTTGATGGGAATAATTAATTTCTGTACACCTGTGGAATTCTTTATTCTATTGCGCCTAATCCATCCGCTAGAAGTAAACCAAACATTATCGACTATGACAAATAGGTCTACTTTATTGATTTTATCAAAATAGCCGATCCAAGGGATAAACAACGGTTGATGAGCCGCTACCAGCATTAAAAAATCCTCTTCTCTATCTGATCACCCATCTAATGGCATCAAATACCTCAGCGTATTTCGTTCCGATCTGAGTGCCTCTTGTCCTGGCAAGGCTCCTTATGAATTCTTCATTGGCATAATATCTGTCTCTTTGAGACTTGTAACATTTAAGCGCTTCAATCTTCTTTTGTATATGCTTCTCTTTTAGGAAAATAAAGAAGTTTGTATTGAAGGATAAATTATTCCAGGGAATTTCATAACCTAAAATACTAACCTTTTTAAATGCCCGAACGCCTTCGTCAGAAATTACCTGGTGGTCCTGATGCGTATCTTTTGACGAAGGCAAAAAAACCAGGTCCGGCCTTATCTCTCGGTTAAGCCTAACCATATCTTCCAGTATCTTTTGCCGGTGAGCCAGAAAGTTTCTGACTTCGTAATCAAACAGGATTAAATGCTTCGCTTTTATACCTAATTTCATCGTCGCGGCCTGGACTTCTTTCTTGAGGGTGTCTCTGGGCAATCCCGCAGACAACGATTTTTCGGCAGAAGAAAAAGCCGCATAATAAACTTGCTTTTTTGCCTGGATAAACTTTGCCATCGTTGCGCCGCAGCCAAATTCTCCATCGTCTGTATGAGGGGCCAAAACTAAAATTCTCTTAAACATACCTACCTCCTTAGTTAATTATAAAGTTTTTCGTAGGCGCCTAATAATTTTTTACTCTCCTTCTCCCAATTATATTTTTCTAAAACCGCCTTCCTGCCATTGCTGCCCATCCGCAGACGTTCCTCTGGATGGCCGGCTAAATATGTTATTGCCCGGGCAATTTCTGCGGGACTGGCAGGGTCTACGCAGATACCGCAATGGTTTCCCTCCACAATTTCTTTCCAGAGAGGGAAATCCGAGACGATCACCGGCAGGCCGCAAGCCATATATTCAAAAAGTTTGGTTGACATTCCATGGATATGCTGCGCCTCTGCTAAATCCGTGACTATGCCAATGTCTGCATCCCGAACAAGGCCAGGAATATCCGGGGGATTAATCCAACCCAGGCATCCTACTTTTTGGAAACCTTTAATCTTTTTTAGTTCGTCTTTATAATGTCCGGGTAAAAATTCCCCGCATAAAATCAGCCTAATCTGATAATTTTCTTGCAGATACCCTAAGGCCATAACCATATTAGTAATACCTCTAAAGTAAGTAAGCACGCCACCTGTATAGATGAGTTTTAAATAATCCCGTTTTTTCCTAGGCGGGGAGTTTGCGGTATTTAAAAAATCTTGGGTGGGGAAATTAGTTACGCATATAATATTGGTGCCGGGGAAATGGGTCTTGATATATTCGGCATTGGTAATCAACAGGTCAAAAATGTAGGGAGTAAAGACCTCAATGCTTCTTACTAATAGGGCAATTGATTTCCTTAATGATTTCGCTATCCAATATTTGCTCAGGATACTTTTGGCAGTCTCTTCATGGACATCGTAGATTACTTTTTTCCCGAATAATTTTAGAATAATACCAACGGGTATCAAGTCAAAATCATGAAAATGATAGAGATAGGCATTTTCCAATAAGGCTAATTTTAATATTTTTGGGGCAGAGAAAAAACGACGCATACGATTTTTTGGTTTAACCAAAGCAATAATTTTGATTCCCTGAAGAATCTCATTTTTATCGTGTTGGCCGATAATGGAAATAGAGTAACCTGCCTTGGCTAAACTGATTGCCTGCCGGAAAAAAATACGGATATCTAAAGCAGGATGAGCGGAAGTCAAGATGCAGACCTTTCTATTATTGATTCCCATCTATTATTTTTCGGTAAATCTCCATATATCTGGTAGCGCACTGCTGCCAGGAATTATCTTTAGCGTAGGCAAATAACGCCTGTCTATCCCAATCTCTCTTCAGTCCGACGATAATGGCTTGAGAGAGTGCTGCTGGATTAGATGGCGGGACCAATATCCCATAATGCTCGTCTTTGATGGCTTCGGGGATCCCGCCCACGGCGCTGGCAATTACCGGCAGACCGCAGGCAAGGGCCTCGGAAATAACCGTAGGCCAACCCTCGCTCAGACTGGGCAAGATTAATAAATCTGCGGCGTTCATCCAGAGAGGGATTTCGTCATGAGGAACCTGTCCCTTCAGCATTATTTTATTCTGACCCAAGGCAACTTCTGGAGACCTTTTTTGCAGATAGCGTTTCAGCGGGCCTTCGCCGAGAATAATAGTTAATATTCCTTTTTCTTCTTTTATTATCCTCAAGGCATCCAGCAAAGAATCTATCCCCTTCTCCCGAATAAGGTTTCCCACGAAAACCAAGATTCTCTTATTTAAGTCTAGGTTTAATTTCCGGCGCGCTTCGTCACGGCCCAACACCTTAAATTTGGCAATATCCACGCCATTGGGAATAACCTCTACGTCTAATTGTCTGCCTGCCAGAGTATTCATTTTTAATTTGAGGCTGTTGCTGGCGGCAACTAATCTATCCATATTTAAGAGCGCGGAGATTGTCTTTTTCTTTATCCAGGGGCTCTTTTCAGGATATAAATTTATATCGCTTCCTTCGACGGTACAAATGCAGGGTTTAGCAAAATATTTGCTTAATTTATAAGCCGCATAACCGTCGGGCATAATGGTATAGGCATGTAACAAGTCAAACTTAAAATTCTTATAAATATCTAAAATTATTTTCTTTATCCCCCAATAGATAAATTCTCCTGAGAACCCAAAGAGGTAATTTCTGGGTAGGGCAAGATAGCGTGGATAATATATTTCTCTGCCTTCCAGATTAGCCTTAAGAGGGATATTTTTATAAAGTTTCCATTTCTTTTTTATAGATACTAAACATCTTGCTACATAAGGCATGGGAGATACGACAATAATTTTACAACCTTGCTGGGCCAAGGCCTTCATCTGTTCCTGCACGAAAATACCACTATATGGCTCAGCAACGCAAGGATAAAGGTGCGAAATTACCAGGATATTCACTTCGTCATTCTAAGGTAGGCCTTCGGATTTGAGTTTTGCTTCGTCCTCAATTATCATCGGGATTGCAGTGGCCAATCCCAAGGCAAACCAAAAGGCTTTTATATCTTGCATGGGAATAGTCAAGCCACCCAGGAATATAAAAATAAGTAAAATTATGCCCGTTGCCCCTTCTATTTTATCTTTATAAGGCCACAATTTCTTCAAGATGCTCCAGAAGAACCAGAAGAATAAGAAACTCCCCACGATCCCTAATTCAGATTGAACACTAAGGAACATATTATGCGGTCCCCTTCCGGGTTCTATGCCCAGAAAAGTAGGAAGGTAGTGACTAGCAGCCGGAACATAATCTATAAACCTGGCAGAAAAATTTCCTAACCCTACGCCGATAATAGGATTACTTTTTATCATTTCTAGGCCGACAATAAGTATATTCAATCTTTTTTCTCCAGAACCCGGATCATTTATATGAAAAGTAGTCCCTACCCTCTCCTTTAATATATATTCAGAAATAATGCCTTTTTGATAAACTAAATTTAAGGCGATGATAATGACTACGCCGATTAGCAAGGAAGTGATTAACTTCGAAATTTTCCTTCTAGAGATTAGCCAAATGAGAGCCCCTGTCCCTAAAAAGGCTGCGTATGTGCCACGACTGCCAGTCATGATTACAGCAATAAGAATGAGAAAGGCCCCTATAGCCAGCAATAACCTAAGCAAGGAATGCCCTTTTATGTTTTTAAAAATGTATGGCAGCAAAAGAAAATCTACTCCTAAAGATTGAGAAAAGAAATCGGCATTTTGCGCTTCGGTTAAAGAAATTCTGCCTTCCCCTAAAGCCAGGCCTATCTTAATAGCAAAAATACTGCAGATGACTGCACTGATGAAATAAGCAACGGATAAGATACTCAACCTCCTCTTAATCCTTAGTAAATCCTGCATTATTATATATAATAGATAAAACTGGATTAGACTGGCCCATCTGGCCAAATTTTCTGCCTTGTCCTGTGCCCAAAAATAAGAAATACCGGCCCAAAAAATAAAAATTAGTAGCAATAAAGTCGGCTTAACAGAGAATCGCGGCTGCTTTACTTTAGTTAATAAGTTAATAAACCATCCAAAGACAACAATAATGCCGAGGTAGAATACGAAGGTGCGGTTGGAGATTACAAAAAGATCCTCTGCCGGAATTATGATTAAAGCGCAGGCTAATCCCAGAAAGGGATAGAGCACAAAAATAAAAAGAAGAAAGAGCAAAAGTATACCTAGGATAATAAGATTAATCTGCATAGAACACCTCCGCAGCCATTCTGGCTTTAGGCTATTTCCCGAAAAATATTGTTTTTAAAAATACACTGGTGACTAATAAAATGCCTGCGACAATAAATACATTCGCCAAGAAAATGGCTATATCTATACGACTAGGTTTTTGTTTTAAGAACTCGCGCAGAAAAAATTTAGCCTGGTACCGAGACCAGCGCGCGGCATATTCTTTGAAGGCCCGCTCTCCTGTAATTTTAAACAGCATCTTCGTCAGCGCGATATGCAGACGGTGGTATTTTTTACTAGATATATTTCCGAGCCGGTCGTAATCTGTCCAGTAACCGGTATCGTATCTGCCGATATCCGTTTTCAGGGCATTTATACCTTTGGTAAAAATAAAATAGGCATCCGGATCTTTGCTGAACTCGTAATATTCATAAATGCCCACTAAGGCATATTCCATGCCATTCAAGACCCTGCTTTCTTTCGCTTTCGGATGGGCAAATTCTTCATACCACCAGGCATCTGCGCTATCTTTATCAGTTACGCCCCCATTCTGGACCTCTACAAAGAAAGGAGTTAGGGCCTGTCGGGCTGTTTTTAGATAGATATTATCGCCGCTAAGCGCATACGCCCGAGTCAACACCTGGATCCCTAACCCCTGCGCCATGCCTGAAATCCAGGGCGGTTGCAGGTTATAAAATGGCAAAGGTATATCGTATTCCCACACATAATATAATAAATTATTATTATTTTTTTCTTTAATATTATTGACGAGCCAATTAGCGCAATTGATAACTGTCTGTTTAGAAACATCTTCTGTTTTAGTGACGGAATAGACGGGGTCAACGATGGTTTTATCTAAGCGTAAAAAGGTGTGTTGATTTTTTATCTTGGACAATCTCTCAGAATTGGATAATGCGCAAAGAGAAACCGTCACCGGATTAACCACCCACTTCTTTATCTGAGGTTCATACACTAGAGGGATACCTAAGGCATCGTATTTGATGCCGCCAAAACCCAAAATAGACCTTAATTGCATGACTATGGAACCAGAGGAAAAGAAATAATCCTCTGTATAACTGCTCAAGAAAATAGAGAGTATGATAATTAGAAAAATAAGCAAAAGAATCTTCATTTTTTTCATTGGTCTGGAGTCACCTTTTCAAGAAACGAACTGGTCAAGAACTTTTG
>CAYOMI010000091.1:0-6748 GCA_964405005.1 uncultured Planctomycetales bacterium
CTATATGTAAACCCACTCAGATAAAACAGCAAGAGATAAAAATAATGCCCTTAGAGAACGACGTTATGATTATTATAGGTTCAAAGATAAGTGCCAATACCAGAAGGCTATATGAAATATCAAGATCGCTAAATGAGAGAAGCTACTGGGTAAGCTCAAAAGAAGAAATAGAATCCAAATGGTTTAGGAATGTAAAAAATGTAGGTGTTACGGCGGGCGCTTCTACTCCTGAATCAACAATCCGAGAGATTATGAGGTATATCGCAAGCCTCTAACTTAAGAGGAATCAATATTCTCTATGATGAGCGATAGTCATATCAAGGAAACTACGTAGCCTTCGAGAACGTGTAGGATGCCTTAGTTTTTTCAAGGCCTTGGCTTCAATCTGGCGCACTCTCTCTCGGGTAACCTTAAAGATATTACCCACCTCTTCTAGAGTCCTGGGAGTTCCATCGTTTACGCCAAAACGTAAAACCAATATCTTTTTTTCTCTCTCAGTAAGCGTATTCAAGGCAGAGCTAATCTCTTCTCTTAACATGGAGCGCACTGTGGCATTAGCAGGTGAGACTGCCTTTTTATCCTGAATAAAATCTCCAAAATGCGTATCTCCTTCATCACCAATGGGCATCTGTAAAGATATAGGCTCCTGGGCAATTTTTAGAATCGCTTTCACTTTCCCCTGAGGCAATCTCATCTTCTGAGCTATTTCCTCAGGAGTAGGCTCGCGGCCATTTTCCTGGACAAAAACACGGGAAAAGCGTATTATCTTATTTATCGTCTCTGTCATATGCACCGGAATTCTTATTGTGCGAGCCTGATCAGCAATAGAACGGGTTATTGCCTGCCTTATCCACCAAGTAGCATAGGTGGAAAACTTATAACCTCTTTTATACTCAAACTTTTCTACTGCCCGCATCAGACCAATATTACCTTCCTGGATTAAATCCAAAAAAGATAAACCTCTATTAGTATATTTCTTGGCAATACTAACCACCAACCGCAAGTTTGCCTCTACTAGTTTTTTCTTTGTACGATTAAATCTCATATGCGTGGTCCTGATGAGCTTTATCCGTTCTTTAATTACCGCATACGGTTCACCCAGGCGTCTTAATATCTCGCGTCTTCGGGAATTTAATTCATTGCGTTTCTTTCTGCTCTTACGACCTAAAAGTCTCTTCTGTCTTTCAATGTAATCAAGTTCTCTGACCAAGTTACTCATTCTGCGCACTATAACCTCAATTACAGAAGTAATAAAATTAAACTGCAGGAGAAGACGAAGGCTCTCTTTTTCACTGCGCGTATACTTTAAGCGCTCTACAATTTTCCTAATCTTCCTTAAGATATTAGTTTTGTTAGCTTTAATATCCTCTTTGATGACCTCTTCTAAATTTAAGTTACCCTCTAAAACATCCTTTGCGACATTAAGAATCCGATTGCGGCCAAATTTAGTAACCAGTAAAGCGCGCTTAAATTTTTCCTCCGCCCCTTCTATCTCTTTGGCTAACTTTATTTCATCTTGCCGCGAAAGTAAGGATATAGAGCCCATCTGTTTAAGATACATTTTAACTGGATCATCCAATGGCAAAAAACGCTCTGCAATTTTCAACTGTTCAGCCAGGATATCCTCTTTGGGTGTCTCAACCCGCTTTTTGGGCTCTCTCTCTTCCTCGGTTTCAACTAACTGAATATCCTCATTGCCTAATAGTTCGAAAATCTGGTCAATATCCTCTGATGAAGAAATATCATCAGGCAAAAGCTCATTTACCTCATCATAGGTAAGATACCCTTTCTGTCTACCCAGGGCAATAATCTTTTCTACATCTTTTTTGGTATATTCTTTTCTCTTCATAATCTTATCACCTCTTTTTTACTAAATCGTGAAACTCCTGAATAAGACTATTTAACCTTGATTCATCTCCTAATGCCTGCGCTGCTTTAATCTGTTCGTGAAGATGCTGCCTTTTCAATCTTAACCTCTCGTTTTTTAAACGCCGTATACAATCGTCAATAATCTCATTTTTGTTCTCCCCGGAAACCTCGGGTAAAAATGTGGATTCGCAAATAATCTGTGATAAATCCTGGCCGTCAAGGTGATTGATTAGTTTGTTCGATTCTATATTCTTACCCTGCTCAATAAGGTCGAACATTATAGAAACAATCCTGGAGATACGTTCATCTTGAAAATCCGCTGGCTCAAGGCTATCTTTTACATAATCAATAAGCGCTGCTTCTTCTAACATCAATTTAATCAATAACTTTTCCGTAGGATTTATATTTAAAGGCTTCTGCACAAGTGTATAATTCAAGTCTGTATAAGCCTTATCCTTGCCTATTTTTTTTAATTCCTCCAACAGTGCTTCCTCTCTAACATTGAGCTCCTCTGCGAGTCTCTTTAGATATTCTGTCTTAATGACTGCGTTCTTAAATTTATTTATGGTAATAAGCATTTCCAGTGAAATCTTTGCCTTCCCCTCTATCTCTCTGATGTCATAACGCAACTTAAGAATCTTTAGTTTATAATCAAACAGGCTCTGGGCATGGCTGATTTTTTCCTTAAATTTATCAATACCCATCTTGCGCACAAATAAATCTGGATCATAACCTTCGGGTAAGGATACCACTTTAACATTTATGCCTTCTTCGATAAAGATATCGAGTGACCTTAAAGTAGCCAATTCTCCTGCATCATCTGAATCGTAAATCATCACCACATTATGGGCGTATCTTTTTATAAGCCTCGCCTGTTCATAGGTAAGTGCGGTTCCCAGTGATGCAACAATATTTTTTAAACCCTCCTGATAAGGCATAATAAAATCCAAATAACCTTCTACCACCACTACACTATCACTGTCTCTAATGGCCTCTTTAGCCAGATTCAAACCATAAAGATTTCTTCCTTTAATATATATAAGAGTCTCCGGTGAATTTATATATTTAGGTAGGCTATCATCCATCACTCTTGCTCCAAAGCCCAAAACTCTAGATTTTATATCAAAGATAGGCAATATTATGCGATTACGGAACCTATCATAATAACCACCGCCTTCTTTCGTCAGAACTAAACCTGCTTTCTCTAACAAAGAAAGGCTTATACCTTTTGCCCTCAAATAATTAATCAGGACATCCCATTTATCAGGTGTATATCCTAACTTAAAAGACTTTAAGGTTCCTTCTTTAAGCCCGCGCCTTAAAAGATAATTCCTTGCTGATAGACCACCTGAAGAATTTAAGTTATTCTCATAGAATAAAGTAGTCAATTCATTAATTTTATAAAGTTGGGTAACAAGGCTTGTGGTCTTGTAATCCTGTTTTTGATTTTCGGGTAAAACTACACCTGCTTTTTTAGCCAAGGCTTCTACTGCCTCAAGGAATTCCAGACGTTCATACTGCATCAGAAAACCAAAGGCATTTCCGCCGGCATTACATCCGAAGCAATGATAAATCTGACGGTCCGGTGAGACCATAAAGGAAGGGGTTTTCTCGTGATGGAAAGGACAAAGGGCCTTAAAATTCCTGCCTGCGCGCTTAAGAGGAATGTAACTTGAAATTACCTCTACAATATCTACTCGGCTTAAAATATCGTCTAATATATTTTCCGGAATACGACCGACTGCCATATTTATCGTCTTACTCTTCTAAAACCTGAACACTCAATTATTTCTAATTTTTCTTCTTTTTCAATCCGATCCAAAAGTAGATTAAGACCCAGGGTATCCGAAGATGTATGACCCGCAATAACTACATTAAGATTGCTGTCTTCGACCTTTTTAAAGTGCTCTTCACCTAAATGCATAGAAACCAGAGTCCGGATGCCAGCTTTATAGAATTTATCATAGACATCCTTCGGTCCTTCTGTGCCACCCGTCATCTCCAAATATATTTTTCCCACTCTTCTTTTAGGGTTACCTAAGATAACCCTCGGTCCAGCCTGCTCTTCGGTTGCTTCTTTATATTCGGGAACCCCTTTTAGAATATCAATGATATCCTCTGCTCTCTTTGGTTTTTCTCTATCCAATAATTTTTTTATAAACCAAAATACATGATTATCTGCCGGTGTATGGATGCACATAAAGGGCATATCTAATATGCGTGCTGCATCTACGGAGCGCATGTGGTTATAAGGTAAAACCTTTCTTTCAACTTCCCTTATTCGCCTATCTAAAAGTTCTTGGGCAACCTTGCGAGATAATCCTCCTATCTTTACTAACATATCCACTTGTAGTTGCATTACTTTATAAAGCGCTGCCGAGGCTTTACCTTCAGGATGATGAGAGATAACTAAATCTAGACCTTCTTTTTGGCGAATTTTGTCAGCCAGTAAAAGTTCTCCTACCTCTATATCTATACCGACAAGAATCTCTTTTACTTGTGTATCCGATTTTCCGTAAAGTATGGCAGTATCAGAATAGGACTTTATTTGACGTTTATCCTTTCGGGGGTCACATTCAATACCAAATTTTAGAACTTGATTATAAAGATGGGCTAATCTCATTCCTGCCTGAAGCCTTCTTGAACTTCCAGGATGGTATTATTAAACTTTTCAGTAGTCATAAATTTAGAAGCAATGCTATTCCATAGTTTACTGTAAGTAGCAGGCGCAATCTCAAAAAAGCGCCTACCTAGATAGGACTTATGGACGCTACCATTAAGATAGGCAATACTAGAAATTACCAAGGCATACATTATTAAACCTACCAATAAAACACCTCTCAATATTCCTAAAATCAGCCCCCCGAATTGGCTTAAGCGCGGCACGGCTTCCATTTTTATAAACCGATAAAATGTTATACGCACTCCCACAAAGACTAAGTAAGTAAAAATAGCCAATACTACAAAGACAAAAAAATCCAAGAATTCTAAGGGTGACTTTTCTTGAATAGCGGGCAGGCGCTCACCTAACCAGTCTGAGAAAAGCGTATAATAATGAAAGGAGATATAAATTGCTAAGAGCACACCTAATAGCTTAAACATCTCTATTGGCAGCCCATTTTTTAAAGCAATGTAAATTATTCTAAGTAAAAGAATTACAATAAAGACATCCACCCAATTGCATTGCTGAATAATCTCTAATAACATAAGAATTCCTTTGTTAATTTTAAGAAAAGTTGTTAAAGTATAACATATAAACTGGCAGGTGTCAAGGAAAGGGTTTTCTTTTCTCGTACAAGGCAAACTTGGTAAAGGCAGGGTGCATGATGCTTATAGCCAGGATTACTACTGCCATAAGCGCCACACCTAACTAAGATTAACTCAATAAGGGTGAGGAATTTTTTAGGTATTAGTTTATTCAAGATATTTACTTCTATCACTAAATATTTCAATAATACTTTTCGAAATTAAAGAGGCATCTAATAGCATTAATTCGTTTTTATCCTCAAGAAACCTTTCTACGTCTTTTTTTATTGCTTTAAAATCAATTTTGGCGGTTCTCTTTAGAAGAAAACCCGCGATATTCTTATTATTTAATCCTAAATCCTTACCCTCTGTCTGCTTAATGGCATTATTCAATAATGTATAATTGGGTTCTATCTTCCTGCCCAAATACCAGACCAAATCATAAAAATCCCTTCCCTTGGCATATCTTCTAAAAAAACAAGCGTGAATTTTACTGGCGTATAGCGAGGGCAGGTCAAAATGTGTAATATTAAGCAGGTATATATTATTAACTAATGTATTCTCAAAGCGCCAGCCTGATGGCGGATGAGAATCAACCTCCACTTTTATGGAAAGTTTTTGGCCCGGCAAATTAGAAAGCATTGACTTTTTCAATAAGCCGGGAAATTTCAGCATACAATTTTGCACAGTTTTTTCTGCCTTTGTCTTTGCCTCTAAATCCAATCCATAAAGGCCGAATTCACGTTTTAGCGCAGAAACTACCTCGGGGAAACTATACCTCCTTTGGTCAATGACCGAAAAATCTAGGTCTTCGGAAAAACGGCGCAGATTATAAAGAACCCGCAGCGCTGTCCCTCCGACGAATGCCAGATGAGAAAAATAATTTTTATCCTGCAGGATTTTTAAGCATAATAACTGCAGCGCCTCTCTTAACCTGTTAATTTTATTTTCAGAAGTTGGCTCAGAGGAAATATATTGCTGCAAGAAATCAATCATTTTGCCCTTTTCTCTTTCCTGATTAAGCCGCACAAAGATTCAATTATGCCTGACAATCTTGGATTATTGAAGCACCCTGCAAAATCCATTAATTTCCTGGTGTTTAACGTTTCTATATTCTGCAAGCGGTATGAATCTTGGAAAACCGCCTTAATATCCCCTTTAAACTTTGCCAAATTCAGATAGCAAAAATCAATTAATGCCTTTTCAGGCTCGGCAATAAATAAAGTCAGGCCGTCCTTTTCTCTCTGCGCCCTAAAACCCCTGAAGGCCTGCGGCTTAATATGCTGGTAAATAAATACTCCTAATTCATTTTTAAGGCGCGCGGTTTTCTTGCTGGTAATGCTGGTAATATCGTTTACCCTTTCAGGGATAAGCCCGTAATAGTTAAGCGCGGACTCCAAGCTTACATAGGAAGGGGCATATAGCTGATTAGCGATATAAAATCTTGAGGGATTAATTTTTCTGTCATTAGGATTTAAAAGAAAAACCCCGCGCTTAAGTTTAATAATCAATTTCTTCTGCTGCCAGCGTTCAAGCTGATTACGAATAACCTGCTTATGAATATTGCTTAGCATCAGGCCGCGGCTAAAAATCAAAGGCCACGGCTGCACCTTATTCTTAAATTCATTATACC
>CAYOMI010000092.1:0-6699 GCA_964405005.1 uncultured Planctomycetales bacterium
ATTTAAAGAACATCTTATTGAGAGGAAGAAACAGGGAGATAAAGGGGCAGAGAGACTTCTTGAGCAGGTTGAGGAAGCCCTTGTTGAAGCAGAAGTAGAAATGCAGGTTATGAGGTTGTTCAATCAAAGATTTGGGGAGATTTTTGCAAGCAGGCAGAGTGAGAAGTACTTTAGTTTTATTGATGTTATCTTTGGAAGACGTAAAGGGCAGAGGTCGCTTGGTGCAAAGTTGAACAAAGCAGAAGTGGAAAAGATAATCAGCGAGATTGAGGAGAATATTCTTGGTAAAGAAATTAGCAGCAAGGATAAAGAGAAATTGAGAGTAAAGATAGAAAAGTGTTTCTCCTATGTAGCTACGCAGATAGTAAATGGAGGGATAGGCTGCAATATCCATCTAATTGTAGAAGTAAAGGGTAAAAGAGGCATCGGTGTTCCTGATAAGTTTGATAAGACAGGAAAAATAACCAGTTATAAGATAACATTTGAGGATGAGTTAATCGGTCCAGAGCCGTTAAAAGGCAAGATATATAGCGCTAAGCAAGTAGAGGTGATTGACTTTATCATTGCTGAAGATAGAGGAGATGCAAAAAAAGACCATGTGCATAGTGACCCAGATATCGCCGCCATTACAGCAGCATATATTGGAGCTGCTGATGATGTTCTGCTGAATCATATAATCAGAGAACCTGGTCGACAAGAAAATTATTATACAACGGTAGAATGGTTGGGTAAGGATAAGGTTCAGGGCAGCACAGGAACACCATCTGTAAAGCTATTAAAAGAAACTGACCATATTATTGTTTCCATAATAAAAGAAGGCATACCCGAACCCGTACCGATTAAATACCATCTTGTTGAGAATCCGATTGAGGCTTTGGTAGAACGAGCCAAAGAATGGATAAATAAACCAAGGCCGATAAGGATAGCAATAAAAAGTCCTCGAACAGGTAAAGACAGAAAAGTTGGGGTACTTGCTCAATTTTACGATGTTTCTTCTGTTGCCGAAGCTTGGCAGTTGCTACGAAGGATTATAAAACAGGCTTATGCAAAGGGAGTTAAGGTGTTTGTAGCAAGTGGAGAAATTCAGGAAAGAAAAGCTGAAACCATTAAATATGTGGCTGGGGAGATACAAAAGCAGGCTGGGAATCTTGCTAAAGGAGAGAAAGTTGAACCAATTATTCTGATTGTTACTGGCTTAGATCCTGGCTTGAATGTTGCTGAAATGAAACAAGGCCAGTTATATGCAGTAGGGCTGGAGAGCATTGGTTTGTATGACGCCACCACTGGAGAACAGGTTACTGCACGTTTGAGTAATCCAAACCTTCCTGATGCTCGCCGCGCCTATCTTGCCGGGGAAGAGGGTCGTCATAATGCCTGGGTTAATCCACTTACGGATCGTTTGTTAGTATCAGAGAGAAAGGCGTTTCAAGAGTTACTTGCTACCAATCCCTCTGAAGAAAGAATTCAGCAGTTTATAGAAAAGTTGACAAAAAACATTGAGGCGCGAAAGGAAGAGGCGATTAGAGCGCAAGTTAAACGAGCGCAACGAGGAAAGTCGTTCACTGCTCGACAGTCGGTATTGCGTAGCCAAGAGGTAAGCCAGGCAGAATTAATTAAGAAATGCAAAGAGATATCAAGTAGATTAAAGTATCTTAGTAAAGAAAAAGAATTTTCTCAAGTTCGTGCTACCGAAGAAGCAAAGACTCAAGGCCGAAACCATGCTCCTCCTTCAACAAAACAAGTCCTTCCAGATTTTCTATTCTCCTTTACTAAAAATCTACCCGATGGTTCGGTGCGCGCCTATATCAGTTCTCTTGCATCTGAATTTAATGGAGAAAGAGGGCAATTAGTAAAGGTTATTCAAAAGCTTATGAATCCGTTTAGTGGTTTAATTGAAGTTGACCGCCGTGATGGCCTGCTAACAGGTGAATTTACCACTGTTGGCCAGCGATTGATTAGAGAATTTGAAAAAACCAGATTTATGACTCTTGGAGAACTAAAGGTATATGCAAAAGAAGTAGGTTTATCTGTGCCAGAATCCACATTGGTTACTGCTATCTTTGATTTGGCAAGGCAGAAATTATCTAAAGAGAGAGACCCAGTAACTGCGATTCTGCGTGCTTTATCTCGTAACGGAATAGATTTGACTAAGCAGGATAAGAAAGACTTAGAGAGATTTATTTGGCTAAATTACGACAACACTAAGTTATCTGAATGGGTTGCTCATTTCGCAAATATATTAAAGAACAATAAGATATATAAAGTCTTAGAACGGTTGGCAAAGGAATTAGAAAAAGCAGAGGAGGTCAGGGAGAAAGCCAATGAGCAATTTACTAATGCAATTCAGCAGGGCGGAAGAGTAAAGAGGGTCATTGCTTTTATAAGGTATCAATTGAAGTCTTTCTATAACAACAAGAAACATAATATTGAAAAAGTCTACGCCAAAACAATTAATCTTGAAAAGTCAATAGAGATTCTTAAGGGTTCAGGCATAATAACTGAATCGATGCCTTCCAGGAAAAAGATAGCCATTGCCCTTTTGGCATTCGCACCGATATTAATCCCGGGAGTCACCCTTGCGCAACAAAAAACATTTAAAGATATCGCTGCGAATTTAGCCAATCTTGCCCAAAAAGGCGTTAACATTAAAAAGATATCGCTACCACAGATACTCATATTATCCCTGACAGATGCTCCTGAAGAATATTTTGCTAAAAGGTCCGTGATTAAGGGAATTAGAAGTGAAGCAAGAAAGATAAAGGCTCTCAGAAAAGAAGGGAAACTTACTGCAAGCAAGATTGCTAAAGAATTGCAAAAAGAGGAAGAGCCGGAAATTATGCCCTTAATCTTTGGCCTTGCCTGGTCCAAAGAGAAATGTCAGGATGCCCTGGAGTGTTTACTCCTTATCAATCCTTCCGGCGATTTAGGCAAAGTAACCGCTCAGCAATTGGCTGATAAATTAGTTACTATTACGACAGGAAGGGATAAAGAGGGTAAACTCATTGCCTCGAAAACAATAGATTTAATTAAAGATTTGCGTGAACTGAAGGTCAACGAGACTCATGATTTAGATAAGGTCTTAAACAATCCGGACAGATTAGATGGGGTAGCCGAGACTGCATCAGAATTATCTGATAAACATAAAAACTTAGAACAGGAACAAGCTAGGATTGTCACGGCAATGAAAGAAGCAGAAATGGAGGAATCTGAGGTAGATGGTTTTAGTCTTTTAGCCAGACTCGATAATCTAAAAGATACCTTTGCCTTCGCTAGATTCAGAGACCTCTTCCGAGATAAGAATAATAACATTGACCTTTGGAAGAAGATGCCGGCCTGGGAGAAGAGGGCGATTATCAGTCAGTTGAGAACTCAGGTAGAAGTAATAAAAGAGCGAGGCAGAAGTAACGCCAATGTTGTGAAGGCAAGAAAGGAATCCGTAGAGAAAAGGGCAAAAGATTTGGGTATTACGGATGGAGACATTATTCAAGAAGCACTTGACGCCCATGATACATGTCTTGGGGCCCTAGAGGAGCTTTGGGATAATCCCGAGAAGAGCTATCAAGAGAAGTTAGATGAGACCGAGAGGCTTATCGCTGAACTTGAAGGAACAGCAAATAAGGCGGTTAAGGAGAAAGAAAAAGCCTTAAATAGGGCAGAGGAACATCTTAAAAAAAGAAACAAAATAGCAGCAATAAAGAGAGCAAAAGAATTAGTTACTGGCCGAAGAGGAGAACTTGCTCTGGCAAAGAAAAGAGCAGATCAACTTAGGCCCCTGGTTAATCCTCTCGAGCCGGAATCTTTAAAGGGGTTACCGACCCATGTTACCTTAGGAGATAAGACATATTATGCCTACGATAATATCTCTAAATCACCCCAAAAGGATGGCTTAATTTTAGAGTATAAAGAAGGCAAAAAAGATAAAAAGATAGTGATAGCAAGGGCAAAAGAGGGCATTGAAGTTGAACTTCCCGGACAGTATATATATAGATTTAGTTATGACGCTTCAAAGAGTAAATGGACCTTTACTGATATAACCGGCGGCACTATGGCCGAGGCAGCAAGAAAAAGAGCGGTTGAGCTTGCCAGGTATGAGGAACTATTAGAGGCAAATCCGGAATTGAGTGAGGAAGCCAGAAGGTTATTCTTAAGGCAATATGAGCTGGGCGACCTTGAGTCTGATTTACTTTACGCCGACCGCGCTAAATTAAAGACAATTATTGAAACCCTGAGAAAGCCCGAGACCCATAAATCAGGTAACTGTGCAGTTGATGCTACCTATAATTATTTTGAAAAACATAATTCCCTTCCTCCTAAACTTATAACTGAGGGAAATTTTAGATTAGATAAGATTCAGCCGATAGATCTTGCTTATGATTTTGTTGACCAACTCATCAAACAGGGTTTTAATGGAAGAAGTGAGGAATTTGCCCAAGGTCAACTTATGCCGACTTCTGCCGAAGACCTCCTTGAGGTAGTCAGTCCTGTTATTTCTACAAAGGGCTATGTAGTGCCTGATGAGCAAGCCTTCCTGAAATTAGCCCAGAATTCCCGGTCCCGGCCATTTATGGTTGTTCTCTCCAATAACGGCGATACACACTTTACTACTGTTCTGGGCGTAAGCAATAATCGGGTATTTATTGTAGATGGTCAGGGTAAGGTAAAGACGATGTCTTGGCGGACATTTAAACCCGCGTTCTTTAACCATGATGAAAATCAAGGATACGCTTTTGTCCCTCAAAGAGGTGCAATCGGTTTAACCCGGATCCCCTCTACTTCACTTTCTGGAATCCGAGGCAATTCTACGGTATTATCTCTGGCTGCCAAAAACTTTACGCTTGGCAAAAAATCAACCCTGACTGCAAAACAAAAGGCTTTATTGAGAGGATTAAGAGGAAGCAAAGAACAACTTATGTCCTGGTTAGGGTTGGATGAAAAAACTGCAGTTGAGGGTAGTAATCCTGTGCGCAACAAGGCGCGGGCTCCAAGGTTAAGTTCACTTATTCTTCCGTTAGGGCTTAATGGCGCTTTTGTCCTCTGGTTAATACATAGCGGAAGCTACTTGAATCTCCCACTTGCAGTTTTCAATCCTGTTATGCAAATTTTCATGTATAAATTACAACAAAAGCAGGTACGTAACAATCCTGAATACGCAGCTAAACTTGGCGCAAACAGGATTACTAAGACAGATATCGTCCTTCACTCGGTTGGGACAATAATTGCTATTGGCTTAGCTTTGGGTACTCCTCTTGGGCCACTGGCTATTCCTATAGTAGGCGCTGGAGTTGCGGCGGTGAGCTATCTTATCAAGTATCTTATCTGGCGCTACCCCGGCACCTTTGAGAGAATAGCGTATAAATTAAGCCAGGCATTTACTAGGAGACGGCCATCTAATAAGGCCGAATCTAAAAAATCTGCCAATACTGTTACGAAGGCAGCTGGCTCGAGGCAGGGCGTTAAGAAAGAACCCCCAGTAAGCGACACTAAGGGGTCTAAAGCACGTATTCGCGGAAAGGATATGCCGGGAGTGAGTACTAATGCTTTATGGATAATTGGACTTCTATCCCACAATTCAATATCAACGCGAGTTATAGAAAATAGACTTATACCGGAATTCTTACGGCCCTATACCACCGGTCCGCCGGCAGCGGAAACCATTGTTACTTCTCCTATCGTTATTGCAACCGTTCTAGTAGCTGTAGTCGTAGCAGTAGTTATCGGTTTCATAGTATGGAAGCACAAGCTTTATACGAAAGAAGGCAGAAAGAAATGGGGACATTTAATACGCCAGAAAATTTCGGAATTGAGCGTATCATCATTCTGGAGCGAGATGACAGAATCATGGTCGCGACTGAAGGAGGACCTATCTTTCTTATTGAACAGCATACGGGCGAAGTTTATGTTTAGGAAAAAGGAAGCTGGGTCAGACTTATCGGGCCGGAAGGAAGATCCGTCATTTCCCGTACGGTTGCCGCGCGCAATCGAGGAGAGGTGCCTATCTACTATAAGTAGACACGTATCTTCTCAGCAGAATGACGCTTACCGCATCTTTAATCTAGTCGGAAAAGATGTATTCATTTCCGTTTTAAAAATCATTACAACTGTTTTCAATATTTTAGTCCAGCCGCAAGTGCTACTTCCCGTGGCAGGCATAGTGCTTGCGGTACTTTCAGGCCTCGGCTTACTTCCGTCGCTCGTGCTACCTTCCGTGGCGGGTGGGGCGCAGGACTTATTCGGCGGAGCAGCCGGGGTTTTGCCTTTCGTATTCGCCGGTATGTTACGTTTCCACAGACCTGTTGTAGAAAAGGATACGGAGAAATTAGTTTCAAAGAATGATGTAGAAAATCTACGCGAGTTACTGATGAGGGAATTCCACGCTATCCTTAAGCATGAGGATCTTTCTGATGAGTTAATCCAGGCGCTTTTAAGTAATGAAATAAGGAGATTAAAAGAGCAAAGGGTTAAGAATCCCGAAAAAGAGGCGGTAAAGAGCATTTCGAGCTGGCTGGGGGAACCCGGCTTCTTAAACATTCTTATTAAGAACCTAGATATACGCAAGAATACGGCAGCCAAATTGGCAGAGAAAACAAAGAATATAGCACTAAGTGTTTTATTAGAAGCTTGGAATGACGCCATTCCCGAAGCTAGAAAAAATATGGGCTCTACGCAAGCGGCATTCTACAAGACCCAGGTATTCTATAG
>CAYOMI010000093.1:0-6432 GCA_964405005.1 uncultured Planctomycetales bacterium
CATCTTGACGCCGAACTCTTATTACGGCTGGAACATTACCGGCGGGAAGAAGGGATTAAGGTCGGCCTGCGTTTTCCTTTCTGAGCCAAATACCTTGCCTCAGGGCCTGAATTATGCTAAAATATGATTTCTTCGCAGGAATTTAACTATTTAATATAAAAGGGGTTAGTTAAGATGAAGGGAATTATTCTGGCAGGGGGCAGGGCTACCCGCTTATACCCTGTCACAAAAGGGGTTTGTAAGCAACTGCTGCCGGTTTACGACAAACCGATGATTTACTATCCGCTGTCAGTCTTAATGCTTGCTGGCATCAGGGATATCCTCATTATTTCCACCTCCAAAGACACCCCCCAATTTGAAAATTTATTAGGGAACGGCAGGAACCTGGGGATAAATATCAGTTATGCCGTCCAAAAAGAGCCGCGCGGGATAGCGCAAAGCCTTGTTATCGGCGAGAAATTTATCAACGGCGATAGCGTGTGTTTAATCCTGGGCGATAATATTTTTTATGGCTATAACCTTGTTAACCTACTGCAGGATGCAGCGCGTTTAAAAAACGGCGCGGTTATTTTTGGTTATTATGTAAAAGACCCAAAGCGCTACGGCGTAATAGAACTAAACAAGAACCACAAGGTAATTTCGATAAAAGAAAAACCCAAAAAGCCAAAGTCCAACTATGCGGTTTGCGGCATTTATTTTTACGATAATCAAGCGGCCAGAATCGCAAAAGGCCTGAAACCTTCCCGCAGGGGCGAGCTGGAAATCACCGACCTTAACAACGTTTACCTCAAAAAGAATAAATTGAAAGTCAAGCTATTGAGCCGCGGCTATGCCTGGCTTGATACCGGCACGCCGGACGCGTTAATAGATGCGGCCGCTTTTATTAAAACAGTAGAGGACAGGCAGGGATTAAAAATCGGCTGCCTTGAAGAAGTTGCCTACAGGATGGGTTACATCAAAAAGAGGGATTTGGCGAGATTAGCCAGAAACAGCAATGCCGATTACGCAAAATATTTAAAGAGAATCTGCGAGGATGAATAGGATACTTATTCTGGGTGAGGGTTTTATCGGCAGCAGGATACAGGAAGAATTAAAGTGCGAAATTTCGGACAGGAAGATTTATTCCTACCGCGATGCCGAAAGGGAAATTAAGAGGTCCAAGCCGGCCGTCATAATAAACTGCGTCGGCCATACCGGGCGCGATGTTGACGAGTGCGAGAAGGATATTGATAAAACCCTCGCCGCCAATACCTTTGTTCCCGTTATTCTGGCAGAAGCGGCATTGCGCAATAATATTAAACTTGTCCATATCAGCAGCGGCTGTATTTATCACTACGACTATTCTAAAGGCTCCCCTATAGACGAAACCAGGATTCCCGATTTCTTTGAGCTTTTTTATAGCCGCAGCAAAATATATGCTGAGCGGGCACTGGCAGTTTTATCCAAAACCCGCTCCGTATTAATTATAAGGCCCCGTATCCCGCTTGATAATCGTCCCCATCCGCGTAACATTCTCACCAAACTCATAAAATATAAAAAAGTAATCGATGTCCCAAATTCGATTACCTACTTGCCCGATTTTATCGCTGCTCTGCGGCATCTAATCAAGATAAAAGCCGCGGGTATTTACAATATCGTAAACAAAGGAGCGTTGCGTTACCCCGAACTTATGGAGGCCTACAGGAAAGAGGACCCAGCTTTTGAATATAAAGTGATACCTTACAAAAAGCTGGGTCTCGTCAGGACAAACCTTATCCTATCCACTAAAAAATTAGAGAGTTCTGGTTTTAAGGTAAGGGATATCCACGAGGTGCTTGAAGAATGCGTCCAGGAATATCTAAAATATTAGTAACAGGCGGAGCGGGCTTTATCGGCAGCGCCTTCGTGCGGTTGCTACTCCGAAGAGACTGTCTCCGATGGTCCTCTGAAATGGTTGCTCGAAAGAGACTGTCTCTGACTTATAACTATAAGGTAACCGTCCTCGACAAACTCACCTATGCCGGCGACTTAGCGAGGTTAGAAGCAGTAAAAGGAAAATATAAATTTTATAAAGCAGACATTTGCGATAAAAAGAAGGTAGAGCAAATTTTTAAGAAGGAGAAACCCGATATTATCGTTCATTTTGCTGCCGCAACCCACGTAGACAGAAGCATTCAGAATGCCACGCCGTTTATCCGAACTAATGTTTCGGGTACTCAGGTTCTTTTGGATATTTCAAGAAAATATAAGATAAAAAAATTCCTTCATATTTCAACCGATGAGGTTTACGGCGAAATCAAGAAAGGCAGTTTTACCGAAGACTCGCCGCTCAAACCAAACAGTCCTTATGCCGCCTCTAAGGCAGCGGCGGATTTACTCGTCAAATCTTATATCCGCACCTATAATTTTCCGGCCATTATCGTAAGGCCCTGCAACAATTACGGCCCCTGGCAGTATCCGGAAAAGCTCATCCCCGTTGTTATATCTAAAGCCCTGAAGAATAAAAAAGTCCCGATATATGCCGAAGGTTTGAATGTCCGCGAGTGGCTTTATGTTGACGATTGCGTTGCGGCAATAGTTAAGATTGCCGAAAAAGGGAGAATAGGCGAAAGTTATAACATCGGCTCAGGAAGCCAAAGAAAGAATATTTCAGTGGTAAGCGAAATTTTAGATTGCCTAGGCAAGCCGCACAGGCTTATTAAGTTTGTCAGGGACCGCCCCGGCCATGACATAAGATACAGTCTTAACTGCTCAAAAGTTAAAAATGAGCTTGGTTGGAAACCAAAGATAGGTTTTAACAAGGGCATTAAAAATACCGTAGAATGGTATAAAAACAATATTGCCTGGCTTGAGAATAAATAAACCATTATGATGAATTGAGAAAATATGTATTGAAATTTAGTTATAACTAAACTATAATACATAATTATGGCTGGCGATACTTATTCGGATTTAGAAATCAGGGAAATATTCCATTTGGAATTTCTACGATATTTCGGACGCAGGGTCAAGCCTGATTTCTATACCTTGAAGGGCGGAGTGAACCTACGTTTCTTTTTCAATAGCATACGTTATTCCGAAGATTTGGACTTAGACGCCAGGGGAATAACGGTGCCTGCCCTTAAAGACTGCGTTATGGATATCCTGAAAATGCCGGCGTTTAGGGAAAACCTGAAGCCTTTCGGTATAAAAGAAATTATACCTCCCGCGATTGAACGCGCAAAGCAGACAGAAACCACTCAGCGTTTTAAAATACATCTAATTACTTCTGCGGACGTGGATCTGTTTACCAAGGTTGAATTTTCCCGCAGGGGTATGCTGGGTGATACAGCCGTACAAACGCCTTCAGATATTCTTTTAAGGGCATATAAAATCGGGCCTGTATTAATTCCGCACTATAATATTAATTCAGCAGTAATGCAGAAGGTAAAAGCCCTTGCCGGAAGGGCTGCGATTCAGGCGCGGGACATTTTTGATTTATACCTGCTAAATCCCCAATATAGTCCAAGCGAGGCTAAAAAGCCGGTGCCTTTAGAAAAAAACGTGTTTTTAAAAGCGTACGAGAATGTTTTTGAAGCAAGATTTGAAGTTTTCCATGATGCAGTTATCGCTTACTTGCTCCCCGAGGACCAGCAGGGATATGATAATCCATCCGTATGGGAAGAGATACGGCTAAAAACATCCGGTTTTATCAAACAGCTGGAGAAAGAATATGCGTAGGCGGTCTCTTTTAGCTAGTATTAAAAAACTGAAACATCCTGTATTTACTACTTTTGAATTGTCAGCTTTGTCAGGAAAATCTTTATCGGTAGTTATTCAGGGGCTGAATAACCTGGTAAGGGAGGGACTGGTTACAAAAGTTTACAGGGGGATATGGGCTGAGACCGGCAACGAAGAGTTAAGCCCTTACGCAGCCATTCCGTATCTACTTGTCCGTCACCGCGCTTATGTGTCTTTTATAAGCGCGTTACACCTGCACAATATGATTGAACAAATCCCGCAAGCGATAACGCTCGCCTCTACATCCCATACAAAATTAGTCCGCACGAAGTTGGGCGTTTTTTCTTTTCATCAACTAACGCCGAAGTTTTTTGACGGTTTCAACTGGTATAAAGGAACAGGCAAATTTTTAATTGCGGAACCTGAAAAAGCTTTAGTGGACAGCCTTTATTTATCGTCCCGTAAGAAAAAACAATTCGGCTACTTCCCGGAACTCTATTTCCCAAAATCATTCAGTTTTAAAAAAGCCCGAGACTGGGCTGGGCGTATCCCCGATCCTAAAATACGAGTAAATGTTTTTAAAAAAATAGACGGCTTAAAGCGAAAGAAACCATAAGTAAAGGGGAAAATTAGGGGGGTTGCATATGGCTGATGGCGGATTTTTGGTTAAGTTTGACGGGAAAGAGGCTTTTCGGTGTTATGCGGTGGCATTTGACTATGACGAATGGCAGTATACGATTAATGAGAAAGATAAGCGTGAGTTGCCTGCCGGAGTAAAATCTATAACCATTGAAGCAGAGCAACAATAAATTTATATAAAAGTGAAGAACGGCAGGAGGCACTTTCCTAAGGATAATAATAGTTATCGCCATTTCGGAAAGTGTCCCCTATTGGTGCGGGGTATAATAGCCCTTGCGATATTCGGATTAACCGCAAGGGCTTATCCGGCCACTAATGCTTTGGCGGGCAAGTGTTATGAGGCAGAAGTAACAGATATCAGCGGAACCAAATATTTCCCCGCCGTAAAAGAAGCCCTGTCAAAAGCAGAGAAGTCAATAAACCTGGTAATGTTCGTGATCGAATTATCTCCATACAAAGAAGATTTAAAAGCTGATCAGCTGATCAATGCCCTGATAGAGGCCAAGCAAAGGGGCGTGGACGTAGAAGTTATCCTGGACCAAAACGTGGATTTTGTGCAGCGCAGGAGCAGAAGCGACTGGGAAGCCAAGGTTAAAAGCATTAAGGCTTATAAGCGCCTAAAAGAGGCAGGGATAAAGGTGCGTTATGATGAGCCGGTAAGATACACTCATGCCAAAGCGATTATCATAGATAAGGAGATAGCCATATTAGGAAGCACGAATTGGACCGAATCCTCATTTAATAAAAACAATGAAGTAAATGTTTTGATTAAATCAAAAGGCTTAGCAGGGGAGTTCCTGAGTTATATTAAGACGATCAAGATAGACGAGAATATAGAAAAGTACCTTGATTCTATCGGCCCCTCTACGGCCGTCAGCCGGGAGTTTATGGAAAATCCGCTGTTTGCGCCCGGAATGGTAAAACTAAGGGATGAGCGGGCTTTTGATATTTATTTGTACCTGCTTAAGAGCTTTAACGGGAATGCGGGGACGAAATTGACGCTACCCTATGAAAGTTTAGCCATAACCCTGGGGATTTACGAAGGATGGGTCAGTTTAGATTATAGAAGGCAAATCATAAAAGTACTTAAGAAATTAGAGCAGAAATATAAGCTGATAAAGTTTGAGACGGGTTACGGCAAAGAGGCGACAGTAACGCTGCTTAATTATGAAGTTGCCGGTAAGGAGGGGGAGGATTGCTTCGGGCTTCCGGATGATTATTTTAATTTCGGCTGGAACAGGGCCCTAACCTTGCGGGCGAAATTCTGTTATCTTATAAATTTAGCCAATTCCGATATAAGCGACACAAAACCATTTTGGTCGAAGAGCGTAGCCGGGATAGCCGGGCAATTCGGGAAAGTAAGCCAGGACGTCATAAAAACAGGGATGGGGGAATTAAGGAGGAAGAAGCTGGTAGAAGTAAAATATGACGCGTTAACAGGCAAGCCTTACAGCGAAAGGATGCCGAAGATGTATAAAGCCTTAATGCCCTATGACCCCGAAGAGCTGGAATCAAAGTTAAAAGAAGCAGAGGCAAAATACGGCAAAGAGGCATATAGCCGCGCAAGAAAATACGCAGAGATTGTTTTTGAAGAGAATAACCCCGAAGTAATCGCGGATATAATCCTAAAGACAAACCAATACGGGGATAAAAAAGTAAAGAAGGCCTTTGCCATAATCGCCCGCAAGAACATAGATAACCCCAAGAGAGCGTATAATTATGCGGCAGGGATAATTGAGAGGATGGCGGAATAAAGTGCCCCAATTTTTCTGCAGATTTTCATTGGTTTGTCAAAAAGTATGATATTTTGGTGATGTACATCCGATAAGCGAATGTTCCTTTAGGGGGTACATTTAGCGGACAAAAATACAATAAGTTTCCTGACTCAGAAAGAAGCTGAAATTACCGCTAAACTCTCCGGCCAAAACCACGCCAGAAATGTATTTTATACCGAAGGAACCCTCAAGCGTTGGCCAGAGCAGGGCCACATAGATTAATCAACCAAAGAAACTGTTTCCGAAGGAAACTGTTTCTGCAGTTATTTAGTTATAATTTCTTGACATTTTCCTCCTAGGCATTATAATAGTGTTCAAT
>CAYOMI010000094.1:0-6383 GCA_964405005.1 uncultured Planctomycetales bacterium
GCATTTATATTACTGAGGTGGTAGCGAAAACCAGTGGTGACGACTTCGTAGAACCAACTCCTCTCATTGCGGTAACGATGCCAGGTATCTTTATCAATACCCAATATCCTTTTACGGGTAATCTCCTGTGCAAGATTTGTGTCATTTAATACCACTGCCCCGCCTTCTCCGCAGGTCAAATTCTTAATCGGGTCAAAACTAAAACAGGTAATGTCGCCAAAAGAGCCAATTTTTCTGCCTTGATAAGTCGAGCCAAAGGCATGCGCAGCATCCTCAACAATACGTATCCCCTTTTCTCTAGATATATCTAATAAACCCTCCATATCGCAAGCCAGGCCTCCATAATGCACCGGCATAATCACCTTGGTGCGCTGGGTAAGTCTCTTTGTCACATCTTTTATATCGATATTCAAAGTGTCCTCTTGGACGTCACAGAATACCGGCCTTGCCCCGGTTAAAATAATCGCCTGGATGCTAGCGGCAAAAGTCAAGGACGGCACGATGACCTCATCGTCCTTTTTTAGATTCAGGGCATCTAGGACAATATGTAATGCCGAAGTTCCCGTATTTACGGCAATAACGTATTTGGCCTGAAGATAATCCTGCAGGGCCTTCTCAAAGTCAAATACTACCGAACCCATCCCTAACCAACCAGAAGCAAAAACCTTCCTTACTGCGGACAACTCCTCTTCGCCTATCGAAGGCCTGGCAATAGGAATCATCTCTTTTCTCCCAAGGCTATTAAGACATCTCCTCGGCCCAGATAACTAGCGAGTTGTGAAAATGAATTTAAGCAAACCTGCGGCAATCTTTTTAATTTAATCTGCGGCCGAAAACCTCTCAATCCAATCCCAAAAGAAAAAAATTTCTTAATCTGGAAACCATTAATAAGAAAGAGTTTCATCAGAGAACGCCGATTATAGCCATAGGTATGATAAGGATAATGTAATGGCGATAACAAAGGTGACCAATTCTTTCCTTGAAAGATATAGTAGAATCTGATCAAGTTCAACATCAGGCTATCCATATCCGGAACTTCAATAAAGATGAGACCCCTTTTCTTAAGTACTCTATGTATCTCTTGCATTAAACGGTGCGGCTCATCAATATGCTCTAAGGCCATATTGAGTGTGATGACATCAAAGAATCCTTCGGGTAATTCAGCGTCCCTTATTTCTCTTGTCTGGATATTCAGGCCGTATTTCCTGCGCGCATAATCTGCAAATCCCGACGATAGTTCCAATCCCCAGGTTTGCCAACCTGCTTCTTTAGCCACAGCCAGAAACTCTCCCTTTCCGCAACCGATATCTAAAAGTCTTCCTTTTCCAGTATATCTTTCTATGAGACTAAGATTAAAATTAAATAACTCGCTGGGATGAATATTATCTGCAGAAGGATTATACTCTTGCGGCTGAGAATACCTGTCTTGCGCATCTACAATAATAAATGGGTTAGTATATACAAAACCGCATTCCCTGCATTTAACTACGTTGGTCACCATATGCTCTTCCGGAGGCGTCTTATCAGAGGCGCCCCAAAACTCTATATTTCCCCGCAGGCCTAAAAACTTGGGATTGTCGCTGCCGCAAATTTTACAATTAATATATTTAACCTGATAAGTCATTTCCGATCCTGGAATAAATACCGGCGTAGCTATCAATTCCTAATTTTAGAGAAAATTCTTTTTCCGCCACCTCACGGCAGCGAACCTCTAGTTGCCTATCGGTCTTTAATTTTAACAATTCAAAAAAACTACGCCGGTACTCTCTATCCTCAAAAGAATTTATAATCACACCCAGGCGGTTTTTTAAGATTAAATCCTCAGTATCACCTATACCGGGGCTGGCTATAATCGGTATACCACAACTTAAGAATTCGGCAAATTTTGTTGGCAGGCATCCTGCCTTGGAAAAATCTAAAGAGAGAAATAAAAAAGCCGCATCTACATCTGATAAATGAATCGGCATCTGGCTAAAAGAAGCGCTGGTAATAGTAAAATCCTCTTTCTTTAATCCTTTTTTACGGATGAGGTCAGTTAATCTTTCCTTGGGAGACTGCGTGATTATTGAAAAATGCACCTGAGGTATAATCTCTTTGGCCACTTTAAAATAATCCAACATCTCAGCCCTCATATACCAATCCTCCAATGACCCAGTATGCACAAAAATAAACTTTCCAATGGTAAAATTATCTCTCTCGCAATTAGTGTAATTAGGCCGGAAAAACCCTGTATCCACGCAACAAGGAATTACCGTAAGCGCTATCTTATAGCCCCAGTCATCTTCGATTATCTTTTTGGCCTTTCGGGTAAGGACAACTGCTTCATCTGAATCTTTGAGAAAGAGATTCTCAAAATATTTGGTTATCTTATATACGATTCCACTTTTGCTTAAGTGGTTGACCTCCGCCTTCTCATCAGCCCAGAATCCCCGCATATCAAAGATAAACCTTACCTTTAATATTTTTTTTAAAAGAAAGGCAATCAGAGCTGGTGTATAGCCACGGGCATGGACGACTTGTATCCTATACCTGGTGGCATAAAAAAGCGATACCCCAAGACCGCGAGCCACATCAAAAAGAGTCGAAAGAACAGGTGGATTTTTATGGTATCTGAGTCTCCTCCATCTGATATTCTTCTGAGATAGATTATGCAGAGTCTGTTTTAGACAACCCCGATCTAGGAAGCCTTTCTTTTCAAAAGAAAGCAAAAAAAAGTGTATGCCAGAACTATTTAAACCTTGTAAATAGGATAAGATCTGTGATTGTCCTAAGGGTTCAAGGATTCCATCGTAGGAAATATAAAGGACTCTCAAATTCTCTCCGCCCTTTCCCATTCTAGCCACCCAAAAAGATTACAAATACCGACGGCCGCATAAATTATCACTATGGGCGAAAGCACATCCCGGAACCTAAAAATACTTCCGATATTTCCTCCGGTAGCGGCTATAACAGAACCCATCCCGGCTAAATATAAAAATAGCAAAACCGATTCCTTAAGTTTATATCTTAAAGAGATGGCTATGCCTAAAATTCCGAATACAACAAGAAAATACCAAAACAAGACCTGCGGCGCAACATAGAGCATATGCAGACTTTTTATATTCCAGATAAATGGCTCAAAAATAAGATGCAACCATCCCCAGAAAAACATCTGCAATAATTGGGCATTATTGATGGTCTCTCCTTTATATGCTTGCGGGGCAAGCAACTTATAACACTCGCCACCTGTAGTTATGGCCCCGGCGTGCTGGACAAAGATTTTATATCTGGCTTCCGCAAGCTTTACTCTCAGCATTTTCTGCTGGGGTAATAAAAAGGTACTACAAGTCAATAAAACCAGACCGAGAATAAGAATGTGCCTCCTCTTAATTAAGTGCAAAATAAAGATAGTGGCAAAATATAAAAGGGTAATAAAAATATTTATGAATAACATTTCTTTATTGTAGCCCCTCCTGATAAAATCCTGAAACCAGAGAGAAAATAATATTATGGCGACCCAAGAGATCTTTTTTGTAGATCTAAGCATAATTACTCCCAAAATCATCAAATAGATACCAAAGATAAAACTAGGTTCTTTCAGATTAGTAATTGACCAAAGGATTAAGGAGGGGAAAAAGGCTGTCATCACCGCGGAGATTCTTGCGGTCTTCTGGCCAAATATTTCCTTAGCGATTAAATAAATTAATATTGCTATAGCAACCCCAAAAAAACAGTTAATAAACCTTGAAGCAATGGGGCTATATCCAAAGATCATAAAAAATAAGGCTAGTACAGAGGTGAATCCGGTAGCGCCATAGGTATTCGTTACTATATCTTCAATAGTTTTTTGATTCAATGGCGCTCCCTGCCAATACATCGCCGTAAAAAGCCCCCGCAAGGTATAGTAGCCACTATCATCTAAAAGGTAAGGCGTGTTGTAACTGGGGCATCCATAATAAGCATAATTTAATATGTGTCCATTAAAAATAGTGCACAGAGATACCAACAAAACCAATAAAACCCTAATGCCTAATGCCCAAGTAAATAGACGGAGCAAAAACTGACGTTCTCCCTCTGACTTAGATTTATTGGAAATAAGGAAAAACAGTATTAAGACCAAGAACAAGAAAAATAGGCTGGACGGAGAAAAAATAATCAGCAAAGAAAGAATAAATATCATGATAAGTAACAGGAATTTATTTTTTAGAATAAGATTGTTAGGCATGTCTATTATATTTAATCAGCTTTTCTTTTTCTCCAGACGATCATTTGCAACGTAAGCGCGATACCGGCCTTTATATATTCTATTAGTTCCTCATAGCTCCTAATGGTCTTCAGAATTGAGATAATCTGGGATGGTCTAAAATAGAATACGAGATTCGCTTTAAAAGCCATTAGTTCCAGGTTTCTCTTTGTCAGTGACGACGTTTTCGTTACCGCCTTAACGCCGTAAGGCACAAAATCTTGCCAGGCCAGGCACTGTAGGTCATTACCGAAATGTTCGTGGAATATCTCGGTTCCGGGATAAGGGACAAGTTTATTGAAAAAAGCCAATGTCGGAGACACTCTCAGGGCAAAATCGATTGTCTTGTTAACAGTTTCCTTAGTGTCCCCTTTATTTCCAAAGATAAAAAATGCCTGCGTTTTTAATCCTTGTCTGTGGGCTGCTTTGAGAGCATACTCAGACTGTCTGATGGTATTTGCCTTTCTAATATTCCTTAATATCTGCTCATCTGCGGACTCTATTCCGAAACCGACACTATAACAGCCTGCTCTCCTCATCAAATAAAACAATTCGTCGTCAACGCCTACCACTTGAGAAAATGCAAACCATTCAATCCTTAGTCTTTCTTTAATGATTAGCCGACATATCTCTTTTGCGCGTTCAATATCAAAAGTAAAAGTATCATCTTGGATGAGGATATGGTTGACGTCGTATCTAGCCACCAGATGGATTATTTCGCTTAATACGTTCTGGGGGCTTCTGGCGCGGAATCTCCCACCCAGAGTAAGTTTAGAGGCGCAGAAGATGCACCTAAAAGGGCAACCCCTGCTGGTGATTATCGTAGCGGTCTTACCCTTACGGTAGTTAAAGGCATGCGGCCGATAGAGATTAATATCTATTAAATCACGGGCCGGGAAAGACAAACTATCCAGGTCCTCGATAAACGGCCGCGCAAGAGTCCTGATAACTTTACCGTCTTCTTTAAAACAAATGCCTTTTATTTCAGAAAGCGAATTTATCTTATCTGCGAGCAGATCGCATATCTCAAGTAAGGTGGCTTCACCCTCTCCTATACACAAGGCGTCAAAGATACCGCTATATTTATCCATAATATATTCCGGTAAAGAGGAGGCATGTATGCCACCTAAGATGATAAAGGCCTTAGTCTTATTCTTTATTAACTGTGCTATCTTTAAGGCTCCGGCAAAATCTGGCGTAGTAGCACTTATCCCTACCACATCGGGCCTAAATGCGCTGGCCCTATTAATGAGTGTGTCATAATCAAACCCCTGCACTTCAGGGTCAAGCATGGCTACTTCATGGCCATTTTTTCTTAAGAAAGATGCGATGTAGCCTAATCCCAGCAGGAAATAATTCCCCGCGGCTAATTTGATCGGGCCGTAGACGTCTCGGTAAGGGGCTTTAATAAGTAATACTCTCATCGTGCAAACCTACACCTGATAATCGCCAATAATGAAGGGAGGACTACTGTCCAGTGTAATTTCTTGCCTTCATCTTTACTTCTAGGGTTATAACTTATCGGCACTTCTGATATGCTTATCCCTTTTTTTAGAATCAAAGAGGTCAACTCTGCATCAAAATCGAACCCGCTACACGAAAAGCGCATCCCTGCTATTATTCCGCGTTTGAATAACTTATAGCATGTCTCTATATCCGTAAGATGGGCTGCGAAAAGCGTATTGGCTACCCAAGTCACGAATCTGTTACCCAAATAATTTATAGGGTCGGTCTTGCCCCTGCCTTTCTTAAAACGGGAACCAAAAACAACCTCGCTTTCTCCCTTTAGTATCGGTTCAAGCAACAGAGGATACTCATAGGGGTCAATTTCCCGGTCGGCGTCTTGGATCAAAATTATGTCTCCACTTGCCTGGGAGAATCCCAAACGCAGGGCAGCGCCTTTGCCATTTCTTTGTTCCTCAAAGAGCACCTTTATCCGAGGATCGTCTAATGCCTTGAGTATCTCTCTTGTGCCGTCGTGGGAACAACCGTCCACGATGATTATTTCTTTGTTCAATCCGATTCTAACATCTTTAATTTTATGCAGCACCTCCAAGATGCTATCCTTCTCATTATATACAGCCATGACGATAGAAATCTTCTTTGGCCTCTCCATCTAGCTATCCTTCGCTAAATATCGCTATCCCTCTATCTATACTAC
>CAYOMI010000095.1:0-6369 GCA_964405005.1 uncultured Planctomycetales bacterium
AAATCGCAGAGCATGCCTTCCCGTAAAAGTTGAAGCACAATCCTTCTCTCAAGTTCAGGTGGCATTATCTCTATAAGCCATCTCTGATAGCGAATTATATGTTTAAGCAATTTGATTCTCATATTTATATATCTTCTTGCGTTTCTTTTGTCTCTCATATTTTCAAATCTATTGGCAATCACTCCAAACTCATTAGCCATTCTTATAAAATCATGCCTGTAGGTATCCGGATCTTTAGAGATATTTTTCCTTTGCCATTTATTTCTCAATTCTTGCCAACGAGCGCGCGCTTCTTTTACCTGTTTCTTTAGCCAATGATAATATTGAGGGGAACTAATGATTTCTTGGTCAGACAAAGACAATCTTTTTAATCTTTGCTTTAAATTTTCTAAGGAAACTGGATCTCCTACTTTAAGGTGAAAATTTAATTCTTGATGCATCTTTCTTAAATGTCTATCTAATTCAGCCTGGATCTGCCTGAGGCTGGCCTTCTTCTGTACCAATTCCTCATATTCATTCTCCCATGCCTCTTCTAAGATATTGTACCTGTCTAACCATGCCTGCCGGTCATTTAGGTATACGGCTAATTCCTGCGGAGTAAGTGCTTTTATCAATTTAGAAGGTATATAAAAGGTATTGCGCCTTCTGCCAATATGGATACCTAAATAGTAATCAGTTTCTTTTTCAAAGAGGATAAGGTAGGTCAACATATCTAAACCTAAAATAGTGGTTGTCTCTTCGAACCTTTCTGCCCTTTCCGGAGCAAACTTCTTCCACTCTTCTATTGCCTCTTCTATCTTTTCTATTGCCTCAGGGTTCTCTTCATAGATTGGACGTGGTTTTTCTTCATCATCTCTTACCACATATTTAGTCTTCTTAGGGATAAATAAGTAAACCTTAGGATAATAGCGCACCAGGCTACTTACCCTTAAATGATGGCGCATACTTGAAGAGATGAAGAATTCCTCATTAAGAAGACGACCTATTAATCCTTTTAATAATTTAGGAATTGCTCTCAACCACCCCGCATACAAGAAACCAGCCTTTCTAAGTTCAGATGATGGTCCATCTGTCTTCTTCATAAATTGGCGAAGGAAAGAGGTTTCGGGAATTAAAGTATCACTGGGTGCAAATTCGATCGGTTTTAACAAAGAGACTAAAGTTTCCATAGTCTTTAAGACCTGCTCCAAATCTTCTTGATTAAGATGTGGAGGGTACTTTTTAACCAAGGTGAGTTCTTCTCTTACATTTTCTATATCCTCAAGCAATAAATCCCAAATCTCTCTTTTTAAAATAGGAAGTTCATAGGGTGAATACATCTGGACTGTTCTATCTGCAAGACCCCATCTAGGATAAAGATGCTCCAGTTGACTTTTGCGTATCTGTCCAAATTTTAAGAGGGTTTGGGAGGGAGTTTTGTTTTGTTTAAGATGAAGATGAAGGATATCACGCAATTGTCTTAAGTGTAGAGAGGTTAAAGGATAATTGTCTTTAAGTTTCATTGAAGGAGCGGTATTACAGAAGAGGGTATAGGTAAGAACTTTCATCTTAGAGAGTTCTTTTAATAGCTCTTCAGAAAATGTTTCGAGGCCCTCTACAATTAATATCTCTTTTTTTTCTAGTTTTAGTTTTCTTGGCGTATCTTTGCAATATATCTCTTCCTCAGCCAAGCCAAGAGTAGCTCCATTTAGAAGACGAATTATATCCTGCCAATTATGGAAATAATCTAAATGTAAGACCTTAACCTTTTCTCCTCTCTTTTCTAACTCTTTCTTTAAATTTTCAGCAAAAATTGCTTTCCCTACAGCAAACGGACCAGTAATTAGAACAACACCTGATTCAATAAAGAACTCATCAATTATCTCCCTGGCTATTTCCTGAAGTTCCTCATACTTTCTATTTTCATCTTGCTGAATAAGTCTGGAAAATTCGCCCCTTTCTATTATGTAATTCAATCCTTCATAGGTATCCTGTTCTAAAATTTCTCCCTCTAGTTTATAGGGTCTACTTTCTTTAAAGCGCTCTCTTAAAAAAGGATCTTCTGCCACCATCGCATCAACTACTTTTCTTACTGCCATAATCATTGCTGCCGAGCGTAAATCTGTAGAGTAAGCCTTAGCAAGTTTAACTACCTTCTCAAAGGCGCTTACCATTCTGGTCTCTAACATCTTATCTACCGCCATTAAATCCCAATGCTCATTCTGAATATTTTGTATCCACTCTAAATACGAAACTGTGACACCACCGGCATTAGCCAAAATATCAGGAAAAACAACAATTCCTTTCTTGGCTAAAATTTCATCCGCCTTTATTGTCGTAGGACCATTAGCACCTTCAATAATCAATTTAGCCATCAGCCTATCCGCGTTATCTGCCCTAATCACATTTTCCAGGGCACAGGGTGCCAAAATATCTACATCTGCATATAAAACCTCATCGCCAGAAATATGCTCTATTTCAGGATAATCAAAATCTTTTAAGAGTCCTTTTTTAGCCAGATGCTCTTCCAAGGCCACAAGCAATTTTTCATTTAAGCCATTTGGTATATGGATACCACCGCTGACATCGCTGATATAAAGTATTTTTCGGCAACCCGCTTCAAATAGAGATTTAACATAATGAAAACCGACCTTTCCTATGCCCTGCACTGAAAAACTACATTTAGTTATATCTTTGCCAATGGCTAATTTCTTACCGAACCTGCGCACTGCTTCACGGGTTATCAAATATAATCCATAGCCGGTGGCTTTTTCGCGACCTTCAGAACCGCCCTCTTTAACCGGCTTTCCTGTAATTACTGCCGGCGCAGATTCACCCTTAATTTTCTCATATTCATCATGCATCCAGCCCATATCCTGAGCAGTAGAACCAAGATCACCTGCCGGCACATCATCAAATGGACCGAGAGCATGAGGATCTCTCTTTAATAATTCCCGCACATATCCCCGACAAAGTCGTTCTCTCTCTGACTCAGACAACTCTCTGGGATTAAAAACAATTCCACCTTTTCCTCCGCCAAAAGGCACATTCAGTACTGCATTCTTCCAAGTCATCTCTGTAGTTAAAGCCCTGATTAGACCAGAGCTAACCTCATGATGAAAACGAATCCCACCTTTGCCTGCTCCACGGGCATTATTGTGCAGAATACGATAACCCTTAAATATCTGGGTTTTCCCAGAATCCATCTGAACCGGAATATCTACCTCAATCACACGCCAACACTTAAATAACTTGTTTAAGATATCCTTCTCTAACTGGATAATCCGGGCAGTCCGGAATAAGTTCTTGGTGACATTCCGGAAGAAAGAATTATCCAAATCTACTTGGTCTTGGGGAGTAATCTCTATACCCATCTCTTTGGCTTCGGCAAGGATTTCTTCCTTCTCATCTACCCCTTCATTAATCGGCTCCTTAGCAGTAGCCATAATCTGCATACGCCTAGCACCTGTAGACAGATAGATATCTGCTTCTTCTACAATTTTAATTGAGTTGGGCTTGGCTAAATTTTCTGCCTCAGTATGACATTTTTCTCTATCCTTCTCTTGCCAACTGAAGCCCCTGTAGGTCCGCATTATAATCTCTCCTACCTCATGTAAGAGCACCTCTTTGTTCTCTTCTTCAACAGCAATCGCAAACCTACTGGCTGTACCTATATTATCTATACCTCTAAAATCAATAACTGCACCTCCCCCATATCTTTCTAATGCCTTCCTGGCAAAGACAAAAACAAGCAGATTTATTCTTTTATCTCCAAAAGCAACGGTTATTTTCTTAACCACTTTCACATTGGCTAAGGAAATCTCTCCTAATGTATTATTCTTAGCAGCGGAAACTTTTTTTGGAGACAGCTCTATTAGTTTAGACCATTGGGTAAATGATAAAGTGCGAAGAGATAAAACTAAATCACCTTTATTTAAAATAACTGAAAGGATTGGTTCTAAGATAAGTTGCGCAAGGTTTATGAGGAGAAGATATTGAAGGAGAGGATGATGGATGAAAAAGTTAACTATTCCCAATATAACCGTAGTAGCAAAATTAGCAATTATTCCTGCTAAAACCGGTGGACCGCAGATGTTGATATTGAGTTTTCCTGAAAAGAGTTGATGCCATCTAAAGTCTTTAATCTCTCTTTTTGAGAGCCTTGCCTCTAAGAGGTGTCCTAATTCATGGATAAGGATTGCTCCTAAAAAGAGAAGACGCAATCCCCAATTAAGTCTCCCTAATTTTCCGGGTAAAAGATTGGCAAGGAGGCTCTTTACCGGGGGCCTAGGCTGGGTTTGATTACGACCACATTCCTTTGCCTTATAAAGTTGTTTATCTGCCTCATGGAAAAGGTCATCGGCAGTCTTAATTCCTTCATCTAGGCTCGCTACACCTAAACTTATGGTGATATTTACTGTTCTTTCTCTGCCCAGGTCAATTCTGGTATCTTTAACTGTTTTCCTTATCTTTTCTGCTGTAATATAGGCTTGTTCTAAATCAGTTTCAGGAAGAATAATAACAAACTCCTCTCCTCCATAACGACAAAAGATATCTGACTTTCTTAATTGCCTTTTAACTACTTCTGTCATCTTCTTTAAAATCAAATCTCCTGCCGGATGCCCATATTGGTCATTAATCCTTTTAAAATGGTCAAGGTCAAATTCAATTAGGCTTAAAGGATGTTTATATCTTATTGCCCTTTCCAGTTCTTTCCTTATGGTCTCCTCAAAATAGCGCCGATTATAAATCTCAGTAAGTCCATCCAGAAGGGCTAATCTTTCGAGTTCTTGATTTCTTCTGACAACCTCTCTTTCTGTCTCTGAAGTATTACTAATCAAAAGAAGTGCATTTATCAGCCAATCCTTTTGTTTAGAAGTCAATCTATCTAATAGAATAGGGTATTTTTTATGACGCCTATCCCAATCCATGAGCAAAAATATCTCAAACTCCTTTTCTGTCTCTATTACCCAGAAAAGCAGAGAAAGGACGTTCTTTCCATAGACCTTTTTATCTTTATCTAAATTCTTGGCTAATACGCCTTTTGGTAAATCTTTTCTATCCCGGATATAGAGGCCTAAAATTTTGTTGTTTTCTCCATCAATAATCCAGCCAGGATATTCACTTTTTAGAACCTTAAGGAACTCTCTTCTGTCTTGGGGAAAATCAGTTAAGTCACAAATAGTTATAAGGCTATCGCAAAGATATTGCTTTTCATCTTTGTCTTTTGGTTGTCTGGGCTTGCGATAGGAAGAATCAATCAATGTCCCATTACTAGCCATACATTTTAACTCTCTTGTTTCTTTGAATAGAATATACTTATAGATATCCAAACCTGTAACCTGTTTGATTATCTTGGTCTCTATAGAGGCAATATTTTCATAAGAAAGTTCTACCTTATCTTCTAAGGAACGGAATTTTTGCGTCAATTCTCTTAAGCACTGGCTGAGCTGATATTGGAGCTTAATTTCCCTCTCTCGAGAATGCATACCTATCACCGCAATCACCCCTAATCCCAAAACCAAAAACAGACTTCCTAAGAGTATACTTTGGATTAAGAATGATTCTAGAAGTGGATAGGAGAAAAGGAGAAAGACTCCGGAAATAAACAAAATAAGGGAGAAAGAGATAAAGATATTCTCTAAACGTAAGTGTAGCAAAAACTTCTTTGTAGAAAATAAAATCCGAGGGGACTTCTTATCTATCTTTAAGTCTCTTCTGGATAAGAAATGGATTTCTTCTTGATAGGCCTCTAATTCGGACCCTCCTTTTTGATGGGCCTCCTCGTGGATTTTGATTGCGGTTTGATATATTGAAGGAAGTTTATTAAATGCAGAATCATATTGAATAATTCCTCGGTAGGGATTAAACCAAGCAATCTCTTTTCTCCTAAATATCTTAGGTCCGGCACGGATGAGATTGTATTCTTTGATGAAGGCTAAGATAATGTGTATATCTTGCCTTATCAAGGCAAAGATACCTCCAAATCCTAAAGACTTTATCAATTCAGGCATAAACCTCACCCAATCCAAAATCTGACGCGGAGAACCTTTCTTTAATAAATCTAAATAACCTCTTAAATATCCATCTATCTCTTCTCTTAAAATCTTCCGACCTTCTGGAGTAAATGCTAAGATAGAGAAATAACCTGCATCTTGTGAGACCTCAGAAGGAAGGTAAGGATGAGGTAACAGATAAGTTGCAGTGATTGCTGAAATTAATTTATCAGAAGAAACCGGTTTTGTTTCTTGGGGTAGGCGATATAAGGGTAATTCCATGTAGGCATAACTTACTTTCTGATCAAAATTATTCAACCCTGGGTTATTATTTACTAGATATCCAAATATATCTGTGGTCCTTAAGGAATACCACCTCCATATCATTCTATCC
>CAYOMI010000096.1:0-6328 GCA_964405005.1 uncultured Planctomycetales bacterium
TAATAAATTTAAGGAGGTGAGATAGTAATGAAAAAAATCGTATTTATTATTTTAATATCTGTAATAGCTGTATATTTGACAGGCTGTGGTAAAAAACAGAAGACACTTGAAGAAATGCAGGAGCCGATGTCTATGGAGGTATTAAGTAAAATACCTACCGAGACTCAAGAAGCGCCCGAATCAAAGGCTCAACCAGCACCATCTGTGGCTCCTACTCAATCTGTGCAATTACCGCCCAGCGGCCCATATAAGCCAACCACACAGGAAATACAGACGGCATTAAAAAATGCAGGTTTTTACACCGGCGCAATTGACGGTAAAATCGGACCCATGAGCAAAAAAGCGATTACCGAATTCCAAAAAGCAAATGGTTTAAATGCCGATGGCAAAGTCGGTCCTAAAACTTGGGCGTTATTAAGTGTATATTTGAACCCTCAGCCGCTAACTACAGAGCAGCAGAAGAAAAGATAAGGAATACATTAGATTCTGCGGTACATTACCGTAGAATCAAGTACAGGCTTCATTTATGAAGCCTGTACTTGAAAAATAGGTAGTTTTGTTGTATACTTTAATTAGCCGATAAAGGCAAACCTCGAGAAATCGGGGGACGCAAAGCCACAGACCTAAACCGCCAAGAATCATGGCGGAATGGTGGCTGGGTTGCCGAAGGATGGTGAGGTAAGTTAAAGCCCGCCTTTATCGGCGGTTTTTTTATTTTATAAAAAGTCCCAACGCCCTCTAGATTCAGGGTGTTGTCCAGTAAGGACAACAAAAATGTTGGGACTTTTTTGTTTTAAGGTGTTATAATACATATCTAAATATGATTATATTTCCCAAAGATTTCTTCTGGGGTGCGGCAACCTCTGCCTATCAGGTCGAAGGCAATAACATAAACAGCGACTGGTGGGAATGGGAGAAAAGAGCGGGTTTTAAGGAGGTCTCTGGCCCTGCCTGCCGCCATTACGAACTTTACAAAGAAGATTTTGATTTAGCAGTTCAACTCAACCATAATGCCCACCGTTTATCTATTGAATGGAGCCGCATCGAACCACAGGAAGGAAATTTTTCGCAAGAAGAAATTAGACATTATATTGAGGTAATTCTTTCTTTAAGAAAACATCGCCTTGAGCCCATAGTTGGTTTGCACCACTTTACCAATCCTTTATGGTTTGCCAACAAGGGTGGTTGGTCTAATATTAACGCCCCTGATTATTTTCTGCGTTATGTCTCAAATATTGTAGAGGCTGTGGCTGATAATGTAAATTATTGGGTAACTATAAACGAACCGATGGTTTATCTTTACCACGCCTATCTATTAGGTATCTGGCCGCCCCAAGATAAGTCAATTATTAGAGCAAAAAAGGTAATGGATAATTTGATAATGTCTCACATTAAAGCCTATAAATTAATTCACACTATTTATAAACAGAAGAACTTGCCATTTCCTTTTGTAAGTATCGCTAAGAATTTACAGGCATTTGTTCCCTGCAGTAATACCGTAAGAAATAGATTAGCAACATGTTTGAGGAACAAACTATTTAATTTTGATTTTATTGAAAGATTGATTCAACAAAAAGCACTTGATTTTATCGGGATTAATTATTATACGCGCAGTTTGATAGAAGTGGAAAAATGGGGTTTTAAAAATATCATGCTTGATGTCTGTCATAGAAATCATAGCCGACTTAAGAAGAATTCTTTGGGTTGGGATATATATCCCGAAGGTTTGTATAGTCTGCTTTTAAGGTTAAAGAGATATAATCTGCCCCTGTTTATTTTAGAGAACGGCATTAGTACTGAAGATGATAATTTAAGATGGGATTTTATTTCTGAGCATTTAAAAAAAATCCATGAGTCGATGCAAGAAGGTGTAAGAGTTTTAGGTTACATCTATTGGTCTTTAATAGATAACTTTGAGTGGGATAAGGGTTTTACTCCCCGTTTTGGACTTATCGAGGTAGATTACAGTACCTATAAACGAACTATTAGGGAAAGCGCAAAAAAATTTTCTGTAGTTTGCAAGACACGCACATTAGATTAATATGAATTTACTGAACAGGGATTTAGTCTTAGAGGAGATACCTCTTTTTTCGGGTTTGTCGAAACGAGCAAAAGAACTGATTAAAGAAAGATGTAACTTTTTGGAATATAAGAAAAACCAGATTATTTACCAGGAAGGAACACCTGCCGATGCTCTCTACTGTGTGATATTAGGCAGGGTTGTAGTATATACACAGGACCAATATGGGAATGAGGTTATATTAGAATACCTGCACCGCGGTAAATATTTCGGTATTATCTCGCTTTTGACGGGCGAACCGCATTCTGTTACTGCCCGGGCAATTAACGACTGCACTCTATTAGTAATTTCTAAGGATGATTTCCATTTTATTCTAAATAAAATTCCCCGTCTGGCCATTGATTTAAGCCAGACCCTTTCACGCAGACTAAAGCGCAAGGATATTCATCAGAAAACTATTTTTGAAAGTACAGTTATCTCTATCTTCAGCTCTTATTCACAGGCAGGAAAAACAATTTATGCCCTAAATCTTGCTTTAAGTCTAAAACAAGAAACACACAAATCCGTCCTGATATTAGATATTCTGCCTCAGGAGAAGATACATAGTCTACCCCGCAGACTAGAAATTAACAGCAATTATCGTATTTGTGATTTATCCAATTATGCCCCAGATACAGCTAAATCAATAAAGGATTTCATCTTAAAGAATAAATTTGGAATAGATTTACTCTGCATTTATTATAAACCAGAGGATGATTCTTCTCCCAAAAAGGTGGTTGACGTTCTAACTTTAATGGTTAACGATTACCACTATATAATTTTAGATCTGCCATCTCTTATGGATAAGATTATTTTTGAGGTATTAAACCAATCGGATTTAATCCAAATTTTAACTGGTACGGATGAGGTTGATTTAGAAAGAACCCATAATCTTATAGAGAGATTAAGAAAGGAGTTCGGCTTTCAGGAGTCAAAAATCAATGTTATTATAAACGAATATAAACTCTCCAAACTTAATTATCAGCAGCAGTTTGAATTATTAAGTCACAATATATTTGCCACTTTGCCAAAGATAGATTTTGTGGCCTCCGATAGACTGGTTCTGGATGCACCTGATTGCGAATATGCCAAGGCAGTAAGAAGGATTTCGCGTCAACTTGGTGATTGTCTTGTGGGTTTAGTTTTGGGGGTGGGTGTAGCTTATGGATTCTGTCATATTGGAGTATTAAAAGTTATAGAAGAAGAGAAAATTCCTGTTGATATCATATGTGGTTCAAGTATAGGTGCTTTGATTGCTAGCCTCTGGGCAACGGGTAAATCTAGCGCTGAGATACTTGAAATTACTAGAGAATTCAGGGATCCCCGCTATATCTGGAGTATGATAGATTTAACAATTCCGATATTGGGATTCATTAAAGGCAATAAACTTTACAAGTTCTTAAAAAAATACTTAGGAGAAAAGACCTTCCATGATGTCAGGCTGCCTCTGAAGATTATTGCCAGTAATGTATCCAGAAAAGAGCCTAAGGTTTTAGAGAAAGGTTCGCTTTTAGATGCAATAATGGCCAGTTGTGCTATGCCGGGGATATTTACGCCTTTTAAAGCCAAAGAAGAGATGCTTTTTGACGGTGGTGTTGTAAGTCCTTTACCTACCGAGCCATTACTTAAAATGGGAGTAAAGAAAATTATTGCAGTTAATGTTACGCCTTCAAGAGAAGATATAATGAGACAGTATGAAATAATGAAGGAAGAACTCAGTTCCTTACCAAAAGAGGTTCGAAGAAAAAATTGGTTTAGTTTGAAGCACTATTTTAGAGAAAGATTTAAAACCAATATACTCAATTTTATCTTTGGGAGCATTGAAATATTGCAGTCTGAAGTAGCGCAGAAAGAGGCCCAATTGGCAGATGTGGTGTTACATCCCAATACGCAAGGACTTTCCTGGCTTGAATTACATAAAGCTAAAGAATTTGCCAAAAGAGGTGAAGAAGAAGCACGCCAGCAACTTGACAAGATCTGGCAGGTGATAAATGAGTAGAAAAGGAGGAGGTATGGTTTATAAAAAACAAATCTGGTTCTTGGTTCTTGGTTCTTGGTTCTTGGTAAACCTGTTAGGTTGTGCGCCAATGAAAGAAGTGACTAAGGGTTTAGCAGGAGTATCAACGAAGGTCTTAGAGGATACAAGAAAAGATGCCATTAAAGAAAGTTTCATTTATAGTTACAATACTTGTTATGAGAAAACTAAAGAGGCCCTGAAAACAATGGGTTGCTATATCTATGCGGAAGAGCCAGAGGAGCGGTTGATCGCTATATATATTTCCGAGACCGATACGACGCCCGTGGGGATATTTTTCAAAGAAATAGAGTCAAATACAACTCAAATTGAGGTATCTTCGCCTAGCACCTTTGCAAAAGAACTTATTTCGCAACGGTTATTTAATGCGCTTAGTCCTAAAAAGAAAGGAAGAAGTTAATGCCAAAAGATATTTGTAGTATAAATGATTTGATTGAAGAATGCCACCATATTGCTAAGGAGAAAGGCTGGTGGGATGAAAAGCGCAATGATGCAGAGCTTATTGCCTTGATGCATTCAGAGTTATCTGAGGCGCTTGAGTCAATGCGTAATCATGGTAGAAAGGAGGATGTTGCCGAAGAATTAGCAGATTGTTGCATCCGTATCTTTGATTATTGCGGAGCACGGCAGATTGACTTAGAGAAAGTGCTACGTAAAAAGATAGCATACAATAAGACGCGCCCCTATCGCCATGGAAAGAAATTCTAGGTTGTTAACTACTAGAAAGGCAAAGGATATAGATATTAAGGCCAAAGATACATTTGGTATTTCTACCTTGGTTTTAATGGAGAATGCCGGCAGGGTGGTGGCACAAGAAGCAATAAAAACAATTAGCGATAAAAATAAAGTAGCGATATTCTGTGGTAAAGGAAATAATGGTGGAGACGGATTTGTGGTAGCCAGGCATCTTTTGCTTTATGGCATAAAGCCAGACGTATTTTTAGCAGGAAAGATTCAGGATATAGAAAATGAGGCAAGAGTTAATTCAGATATCCTTCTAAATTTGAAGCAAAAAATTATCGAGATTGAAGAAGAGAATTTAGACTTGGTAAAAGAGAAAATTTTCGAGTATAATTTAATCATAGATGCGCTTCTAGGCGTGGGATTAAAGGGAGAGGTAAAAGGGATTTGTCGGGATTTAATTGGTATAATCAATACCTCAAAGGCATATATTCTGTCAATTGATATACCTTCGGGTTTAGATGCAACAAGCGGAAAAGCTTTAGGATGTTGCATAAAGGCAGATAAGACTGTTACCTTTGTAGCCAAGAAACGAGGAATGGCTGTGGGCGAAGGAGAGAAGTTTTGTGGTAGAATAATTGTAGCAGATTTGGGTATATCTTTATAAAAAAGGAGGGGGTATGCCGTACGAGAATAATTTGGATGAGGAGCTGTTTTCGAAATTTTGGGAGGATGATGTAGGAAAAATAACGGTTAGCGTCCATTCCTATAATAAAGGTCCGAAGAAACTGCAGATAGTAAGAGAAATTAAAGACAGAAGTGGAAATTTTATGTTTGTCAAGTTAGGTAGATTATCCAAAGAAGAGTTGGAGGGAATTTTACCTTTTATTCAAGAAGCTTTAAAGACTATGTAGATGGACGCATTAAAGCATCTTAAATCCCGCCTTAATGGCAAAGTGGTAGTTTTAGGTATGGGAAATATTCTAAGAAGCGACGATGGCATAGGTTCAATCCTAGCCAGCCGCATCAAAGATAAGGTTCCTTATATAGTTTACGATGGAGGAAATATCCCAGAAAATTATTTAGGAAAGATTGTTAAAGAAAAACCAGATAATATTGTGATAATTGACGCCGTAGATTTTGACAGCCAGCCAGGTGATTTCAGAGTCTTAGAGAGTCAAGATATAAAGACAACTAATTTATTCTTCACTCACAATGCCTCTTTATCCTTGGTGATTAACTACTTGCAAACTAATTTAGAGGTAAATATAATTACTTTAATTATTCAACCTAAATCAATTGCCCTAGAAGATAAATTAAGTGTTGAGGTAAATGAGACTTTAAGAAAATTAGAGAGTTGGTTTTATGAAAATAGCTAAAAAAAGAGATACTTGGGGAACGCGCCTGGGCATCATTATGGCAGTAGCAGGTTCTGCAATTGGCCTAGGTAATTTTTTGCGCTTTCCTGCCAAAGTTGCCTCAAATGGCGGTGGTGCCTTTATGATTCCTTATTTTGTCTCTTTATTTTTACTCGGCATACCTCTGATGTGGAT
>CAYOMI010000097.1:0-6310 GCA_964405005.1 uncultured Planctomycetales bacterium
ATTAAATCTATATTGGGCTGGATACCTTTACCTACAATTATTAAAGAACAACCGATTACCTTGCCTGAATCAAGTTTAATCGCCTTTATATCACCATTACCAATCACCTCAGTTACATCCTGACCAAAAATTACTTCAATACCATTTTCTTCTAATTTTTGCTGAACTAAACCTGCTCCTTCAGAATCTAACATCTGGGATAAAACCTGTTTAGATTTAACGATAACCTTCACTTCAATATTACGCTTTTTTAAGGCATAGGCGCCTTTTAGCCCAATCAGACCACCGCCTAAAACACAGGCAGTCTTGGTTACGAGCAACTGGCCTTCTATCTCTTTGGCGTCTTTTATAGTACGAAAACCAAATACATCTCTTTTCTTTATCCCAGGAATCTCAGGAAATTTTGGACTAGCACCTGTGGCAATTAATAAAGAATCATAATTTATTTGGCTTCTATCTTCTAAGATAATCCAATTTTTTCTGGGGCTTACACCCACAACTTTTTTATTCAATAAGAGCTCAACATTATTTTCTTTATAAAAATTTCCCGGCCGATATAAAATTTTATCTTCCTTTGTCTCTCCTGCTAAATAATAAGAAATGAGGCAACGGCAATAGGAAGGATAATCCTCATCGGAAATAACAATAATCCTAGATTCCTTATCCTTCTTGCGTATTGCCTCAACTGCCGCAATCCCCGCTGCTGAATTGCCAATAATAATAAATTGTTTCATCTGTCTTTTTACCTATTTGCTTATGTTACCTTTAATGCCCAGCCATGCCATAAATTTTAGGGTTCTTGCTGGAGCGTGCATAAGAAATTTTTCGGCAAATGTGCGCAAGGATTTACGAGGAGCGAAGGACGCTAATCCGATACAGGCTATCCGTAGCGACGAAGTAAACCGTAGTGCACGGCGAAAAATTTCAGCACACGCAAGACAAAACCCTAAAATATGCTATTCTTGAGCGAGAAAAACGACAGATTCATTTCTCAATGAGCACTTCTTCCTGCCAGATAATCGCACCTGTAGGACAAGCCTTTACACAAGCTGGCTCATCTTTATCTTTACATTTATCGCAACGCAAAGGAATCTTTGTTTTTATATTGGGTCTAATTGCACTATAAGGACAAACCATCACGCACATCCAGCAACCTACACAGCGCGATTCATCATGTAAGACCATACCTTTTTCTTTATCATAAATAAGGGCTGCTGCTATACAAGCATCCACACACTTAGGATCCTTACAATGCCGACAGGAAACTGGATAATTTTTACCACCAGAAGCAAAGATCTTTTTTCTCGGTAAAGATAAAATCTCTTCACGCAGTGCCTTAAACAATTCACCAGTAAGCGAATGCGCTAGACTACAGGCAATCTCACAGGATTTACAACCTAAACATTTTTTTACTTCATAATAGAGTTGTTTCATGGATACATTACCGGCTTTAAATTCAAGGTCTTGCGTTTCTTGTCAATGTGTGCAATCATAAGTTCTGCCATTTGAATCGGATCATCACAAAATTCAAATCTGCCACCCACTATACCTTCTAAATCTTTAGTTAGATAATCAGTAAGATGTTTACTTCCTAAAACAGAAAAAGGACTGGCACCAAAAATAGTATAAACACCGGAAGCCACAAAATAAAAGCCAATAGTGATTGCTTTCTCAGACATCCATTCTGGCGCACAACCTGCTGCCGGAATATCCGATAAGTCCTGACCTAAACCGCCTTCTTCTATAATATAGGATGCTGCGGTTAATATACGCGAATTATCCACGCAGGAACCTAAATGTAAGACCGGGGGAATCCCCACTGCCTCGCATATCTCCTGCAGTCCCTTACCAGCATAAGTTTTAGCTGCCTCGGGTATAAGTAAACCCTGTTTTGCGCAAGCAATCGCAGAACAGCCGGTTTGTAAAACCAAAACATCATTTTTAATCAGTTCCTTTACCAAAGTAGTATGAAAATAATCCTGCGTCTGTTTAGGATTATTGCAACCCACCACTCCCGCTAAACCACGTAGTCTGCCAGAAATAATTGCCTCATTTAAAGGTTTATAGGTTGCCCGATACCTGCCACCTAAGATTTGAAAAACAATCTCCTTGGTAAAGCCAGCCACCAAATCCATTTCCTCTTTGGGAATATTTATTCTTTCTTTATTTCGGTTAGAAAAATTTTCAATAGCCAATTTAATAATTTGCTTAGCCACTTCATAGGCCTTTTCTGGCTTAAATTCAATGTGGGTTACTCCGGGAAAGCGTGCCTTAGGATTCGTAGTGATAAGTTTGGTATGAAAACAACTCGCTACCTCCTGTAATGCGGGCATAATACATTGCACATCCACCATCATTACTTCCACTGCGCCAGTAATAATCGCTAATTCTTGCTGTAAGAAATTTCCTGCTACCGGTATGCCATGACGCATCAAAACCTCGTTTGCTGTACAGCAAATTCCCGCTAAATTTAAACCTTGCGCACCCTTTTCTTTAGCTAATTTTACTAATTCCGGATCCTGGCAGGCTTTTACTGCCATTTCTGATAATATTGGCTCGTGTCCATGAACCACGATATTTACGCAGTTTTCCTTTAACACGCCTAAATTGACTTTACCCCTTACTGGCACCGGACTTCCTAAAATAATATCCTGTACATCTGTAGCCACCATTGAGCCGCCCCAGCCATCAGATAAAGCACAACGCATACCCGTATTAATGATATTTTTATAATCGTTATCTACGCCCATGGTGGTGGTATGCAGTAACTCAACCACCTCTCTATCTATACCACGCGGAGTAATACCTAATTTCTTCCATATCTCTTGGCGTTTCTTAGGTGCGCGTTTGGTAAATATAAGTTTTCCTTCCTGCTTGCCGAATTCTTCTAATAATTTTTTAGAGAGTTCTTTAGCAATTTGCTCTTTAGATTTATTCACATCAATATCAAATTCTTGAGCCAGGGTTTTAAATTTCTCAATATCCAAGATTTCATAATCATGTGTATGGCCTTCGGCCAATATTGCTAAGGTATGTGCCACATCCCTTCCGTGGTCCGAATGTGCAGAGGCACCCACAGCAATTTTTCTCGCTAAGTTTCTCGCCGCAATGGTATCTGCATTGGCACCACAAACACCCACCTGTGCACCCTCGCCAAAAGGATCAATCCGACAAGGTCCCATATTACAAACTGTACAGCAGAGACCCAATTGCCCAAACCCACATTGTGGCTGTTGCAATTCTAATCTATCCCAGGTCGTTTTAATATTTTCTATTTCGGCTTTCTTTAAGACTTCGCGGCTTGCTATATCTATAGATTTTTTTTCAATATCTGACATCTTATTCCTCCCTATAATCCACTTGCATCTAAAACTTTTGGCACAACCTTATCCCAACCAATCGGCATTATATGTATGCCTTGACACATAGGTTTTAATTCTTTGATTAATCGGGCGGCAATCTCAACTGATTTTGCTACTTTGTCTTTTGTCTCTTCCATCTCTTTGATTAAATTATCTGGGACAAACACGCCGGCTACATTTTTATTCATATATTTAGCCATACCCGCAGATTTTAAAAGAACAATACCTGCTAATATAGTTGTTTTTAAATGTTTAATTTTGGCTAAAAAACTTTCAAAAATTTTTATATCATAAACTGCCTGGGTTTGAAAAAATTCTGCGCCTGCCTCAATTTTTTTCTCCATTTTAATAATCTGCGGCTCTATAGGGTCTGCTCCTGGATTAACCACTGCACCTAAACAGAATTTTGGCGGTGCACCTTCTAATTTATTCCCTTTCATATCAAAGCCTTCTTGGAGTTTTTTGGCTACCTGTAATAACTGCACTGAATCCAAATCAAAAACCGGTTTTGCATCAGGATGATCGCCCATTGTGGTGTGGTCTCCAGTTAAAATTAAAACATTCTCAATACCCAAAGCGCTAGCCGAAAGTAAATCTGACTGTAAAGCCAAACGATTCCTGTCTCTACAAGTCAACTGAAATATCGGCTCAAATCCTTTTTGTTTTAAAAGCGCGCACACCGCCAAAGACCCCAGGCGCATCACTGAACTCTGTAAATCCGTAACATTTATCCCATCCACGCGTCCCCTGATAAGTTCAGCGTCTTCTAAAATTATTTTGGTCTCAATACCTTTTGGCGGCCCAATCTCCGAAGTCACCAAGAATTTTTCTGCTTGTAATTTTTCTTTAAAGGTCAATTTAAACTCCTTGCTGTTTTAGCAGGTTCTGTCTTGTCTGTGCTTTCGCGGGGACGTTCATTTTCCCCAGCGTGGAAAATTTCGCTCCCCTGCGGTGCCTCGCTCTCACAGACTTTGTATATAGCAGGTGAACCGTGCCCGCTCGGCATCCTCGCAAGGCCTCAGCTCAATCACAACCAAGCCAGTCCGCTAAATATAACTAATTAAATGAAACTGACGGTTTTTTAGCGAATGAATGAAGGTTTTAGCTAGAGAAGGTTTTGCAAAGGGTTTGGGAGCGCGCATTAGAAAATTTTCGGCAAATGTGCACAAGGATTTACGAGGAGCGTAGGACGCTAATCCGATACAGGCTACCCGTAGCGACGAAGTAAACCGTAGTGCACGGCGAAAATTTTTCAGCGCGCGAGCAAACCCGCAGCAAAACTAAATTTTAAAAGAGCGTTATTGCTGTAACTTTGCTGCCTCAACTAAATTGCGCATTAACATTGTAACAGTCAAGGGGCCTACGCCACCTGGAACCGGGGTAATCCAAGAAGCGCGTTTTTCTGCCGCTTCAAACTCTACATCACCCACAATTTTATCTCCCAGCCGATTTATACCTACATCTATAACAATCGCTCCTTGTTTAATCCATTCGCCTTTGATTAAACCAGCCTTGCCCACGGCGACAATTAAAACCTCGGCTTTTCTTACATGTTCCTCTAATTTTCCTGCTTTACTTGTTCCAATATGACAAACTGTCACCGTGGCAAATTTATCGAGTAATAAAAGTGACAGTGGCTTACCGACAATTTCGCTATGACCTACAATAACTACCTCTTTACCATATAAATCTACACCGGTTTCTTTTAATAATTCCATCACTGCGCTAGGAGTACAAGGCAGTATCCTTGCTTTTCCAAAAACAATCTTACCTATATTAGCCGGATGTATACCCTCGACATCTTTCTCAGGCAAAATAAATTGGCTAATTTTTTTATAATCTATTTGTGAAGGAAGCGGCATCTGGATAATGATGCCATTTATAGAGTTATCAGAATTTAATTTCTGAATAAATTCAATAAGAGTTTGTTCAGAGGTATCTTGGCTTAATTTATATAATTGATATTCTATACCTAAATTTTCCGCGGTTTTCTGTTGCGATTTCACATAGGCACCAGCTGCGACATTTTCACCTATTTGGACACTGGCTAAAACTGGCTTACTTTTTAAAGTTTGTACTTGTTGCTTTATTTCCTCTTTTAAATTCTGCGCTATCGGTTTACCTTCTAATAATTTTGCCAACTTTCTCCTCCGTATCTTGTCTTATCTTTCTTATTATCTTCTGTTTATTTAACAATTCTTTTCTTATTTCTTTAGTCAATTTTTCATCATTCAATGATTTAAGATTTATTTCTACATTAAAATAGGCACTTCTAAAAGCAGACTCTAAAAGAATTGCCGCAACGCTAACATCGCTAATTAAATTAGCATTTCCTTTCTTTATTAACAGAGGACATAGTTTTATGTCTTCGTAGCAAAGCCGACAAACCATAAAAGGAACATCCAGGGCATCCCTTATGTTTTTACTTTTATATACTACAACATCCAAATCCACTAAATTCAAAAATTCCTCTTTTAATTTCTCGGACTTATCTAAAATTTCCTTTAGTTCACTTTCGTACTGGGCATATTTGGGTTTTCCTAAAGTAAAATTAATTACCATACAGATTAAAGAAGCACCCATTGCCGCTGTTAAAGCAGCGGCTGAACCACCACCCGGTGCAGGAAGCTTCGCTGCCAAATCATCCAGATATTTTTTTAAAGTCTGATTTTTATAATTCATAACTTTTAGACTACGATAAACCTACAATATTTCCTTTTTCATCAATATCTATATTTTCACCTATAGGATGACTGGGTAATCCAGGCATAGTCTGCATAGTGCCACATAAAGGATATAAAAATCCTGCGCCAATGGAAGTACGAATATCTCGTATGGGCAAGATAAAATCCCGGGGTCTACCTAAAAGGCGTGGGTCATGTGATAAAGATAAATGCGTTTTTGCCATACATATAGGTAAATTATCGAAACCGCGCTCAGTATATAAG
>CAYOMI010000098.1:0-6164 GCA_964405005.1 uncultured Planctomycetales bacterium
GATAAGTGGAATGTCTATAAGGAATACGAGGACCGCTTCCTGGATTTATTTAAAAAAACCCAGGAGGGGAGTAATTGATGCAGATCAGTCATGTAGGTAGCGAGAGAGGCGCGCATTTATCTGGCCATAACGGAAACCCCAGCAGCATAAAAGCCGTGATTTTCGATTTAGGAAACGTCCTGGTTGATTTTGACCATATGCTGGCGGCTGGCAAGATTTCTCTTTTTACCAAAAGAAGCCCGCAGGAGATACACAATCTTTTCTTCGACTCGGAATTGACCGGGGCCTTTGAAGAAGGTAGGATTTCCCCGCATGATTTTTATCTGCAGGTAAAAGAGTTACTGGATTTAAGACTGGAATTTGAGGAATTCGTGCCTATTTGGAATGAGATATTCTTTTTAAGCGAGAAGAATATTCAGGTATACAAATTAGCGCAGGCCCTAAAAAACCGCTACAAATTGGCGTTATTAACCAACATCAACATATTACATTTGGAATATATCAGACAGAAATTACCCGTCTTTCGTCCCTTCTCGCACATCATTGCTTCTTGTGGCATGGGCATGAGAAAGCCCAACCCCTTGCTTTATCAAAGTGCCTTGGATAGATTAGGAGTGCCGGCGCTGGCAGCCTTTTACACCGACGATCGGATGGATTTAATAGAAAAGGCCAGAGGACTGGGGATACAGAGTTTTCAATTTCAAGGCATTGACAAACTTAAAGCAGACCTTTTTAGTTTGGGCATAGACATCCGTAGTTTAAAATAAATAATTCCCGCCTAATTTTTAGAATGCGAAAGCCAAACACCCAACGCCAAGCGCCCAACCCTAATAGAATACTACTTGCCCATGGTAGCGGGGGGAGGCCCACACACGATATAATTAAAGACCTGCTGCTGGAAAAACTCCACAATCCCATTTTAAAGGAACTCTCGGATAGCGCGGTCTTAAAATATAAAGAGCAAATCGCTTTTACCACTGATTCCTTTGTAGTCAATCCCCTCTTTTTTCCCGGAGGCGATATCGCTAAGCTCGCTGTTTGCGGAACCGTAAATGACCTGGTGATGTTGGGGGCAAAGCCCGAATATCTTTCCCTGGGGTTAATTATCGAGGAAGGACTGCAATACTCGTTATTAGAGAGGATAGTGGATTCTTTAGGCCTGAATTCCAAGAAGGTCGGGGTGTATTTTGTGACTGGGGATCTCAAAGTTGTGGAAAAGGGCGCCTGCGATAAGATCTTTATTAATACCTCAGGGGTCGGCCGGATAATCGCCAAGCAGCCGTTATCCATAAAGAATATAGAGCCGGGGGATAAAATTATCGTGACCGGCTGTATCGCAGAGCACGGTTTAGCAGTCTTAGCCAAGAGAAAAGAGCTGGGTTTGGGACTTAATATCCAAAGCGACTGCGCCGCATTAAACGATTTACTCATACCGATAGTCAGCAAGATAAAAGCCATAAAGTTTATGCGCGACCCTACGCGCGGAGGCCTGGCCACTACCCTGAATGAGATAGTGGAGTCCTCTCAATACGGGATAAATCTACAGGAGAAGAAGATTCCGCTTGCCACTAAGGTGAAAGCCGCCTGTGAGCTTTTAGGGATAGACCCTTTGTATGTGGCCAATGAGGGCAAGGCGATTTTAGTGGTTGCCAAAGATTACGCCGCAAAGGTTTTAGGTTTATTAAAAAGACATCCCTTAGGCAGAGATGCCCAGGAGATCGGCACAGTGGTCAGACAACCACGGGGCAAGGTAATACTAAATACCGTGGTGGGCACTGAGCGGATTGTGGATATGCTCACCCATGAGCCCCTGCCGCGTATCTGTTAAATGATTCGCTTCATGAAGACAGAGAAATACCAGAAGCGTTTTTACCGTCAGAAAATCAATAGAAGTGATCTCTTTGTCATGGACTTGGCAGAGGGAGAAACCGACCTGAGGATTATCACCGATAGGCCCGCCGATAAAAATTTCATCAGATCCAGAGTAAGAAAGTACCGCGGTGATATAGAAAGATATATTACCAGAGACAGAAGATTTTCTACCGCCTTGAAACCCTTGGCAGTAGAGTTAGAGGCACCTGTGATTGTCAAGGATATGAGCCGGGCAGCTAGAAAAGCCAATGTGGGCCCGATGGCAGCCGTAGCCGGGGCAATAGCCAAGTTTTTAGGCAAAGATTTATTAAGAAGAGGATATAAAGAGGTAATCATAGAGAACGGCGGGGATATATTTTTAAAAATACGCAAGGCCACTACTGTTGGAATATACTCCGGGGGCTCGAATTTAACCGGGCTTTCTCTAAGGATAAGCCCCAAAGATACGCCTTTGGGCGTTTGCACTTCTTCTGGCACAGTGGGGCACTCATTGAGTTTTGGCTTGGCAGATGCGGTAGTGATTTTGGCCAAAGACGCCTCTTTGGCAGATGCGGCGGCTACGGCGGCGGCGAACCGCGTAAAATCCCAAAGCGATCTCTATCTGGCAGCCGATTTTACCCGGTCGGTAAGTGGTGTTTTAGGAGCGGTAATTATTATAAAAAACAGTATGGCCAGCTGGGGGAAGGTCAAATTTTTGCCTTGAATTCTAGATTAAGAGGAATATAATATTAAGTGCGGTTGTCTATGCCTAAGCTCAATATCCTCTATGTGATCACTAAGCTAGAATTGGGGGGAGCCCAAAAGCAACTATTAAACCTCATCAGTTGCCTAGACAAAGAAAGATTCCAGCCCTTTTTGTTTACCGCTAAAAACGGTTTATTACTGAAAGATGCGTTATCCCTTAGCGGGTTAACTCTAAAAGAATCAAGGTGTTTAGAACGTGCAATAAATCCCATCAGGGATCTCTTAGCTTTAGCAGAGATTTATCTTTTTATCAAAAAAAATAACATTGATATTGTGCACACGCATAGCTCCAAGGCGGGCATTGTAGGCCGTTTGGCGGCGCTGTTGGCGGGCGCCAAAATTATTATTCACACCGTGCATGGCTGGGCCTTTAATGATTATCAGCCTTGGTGGATGAGGAAGTTATTTATATTTTTAGAAAGATTTTGCGCAAATTTTACGCATAAGATTATTGTAGTTTGTACTGCGGATAAAACAAAAGGACTTTTTTTGCGTATTGCCAGCGCAGAGAAATATACGCTTATCCGCTACGGCATAAACTATGCAGACTTTATTAGCGCATATACTGGCGCCAAAGCAGAATTAGGCATTAAAAATGGCGAGCCAGTGGTAGGGATGATCTCTTGTTTGAAGTCGCAAAAGTCTCCCCAGGATTTTATCCGTTTGGCTTTTTTGTTGAAGCGCTCATTGCCTGGAGTCAGATTTATCTTAATCGGAGAAGGGATTCTGCGTAAGGCCCTGGAAAGATTAATAAACAAGTTTAATTTGCAGAAAGAAATCATTCTTACCGGTTGGCGCACAGATATACCGCGGTTATTATCGGCAATGGATGTTTTTGTTCTAACCTCGTTATGGGAAGGACTACCTATCTGCGTTTTAGAAGCCATGGCTGCGGGTAAGCCGACGGTGGTGACGGATACGGGAGGGGTGAGAGAGGTAGTTATGGAAGGAGAGACCGGATTTTTAGTTTCTCCCCGGGATGTGCCGGCGATGGCCAGCAAAGTTGCACACCTATTAGAAAACCAAAAACTAAAGAATGCCTTGGGTAAGAATAGTAGGCTCAGCTTAGGCCCGGATTTTCAATTGGAGAATATGGTTAAGAACCACCAGGATTTATATGTAAACTTAAGCGAAAAATGCCGGGGATTGTGAATAGTTATCTTTATACTTATTTTAGTGCCTTTTTTTACGGTTTAGTTTTATTCCTTACTCTTAAGAAGCTGGCTGCAAAATACAATCTACTCGTTTCCAACGGCATACCTCACATTGGCGGCTTAAGTATTGGCCTCTCATTTTTACTGGCCTCTCTTTTGTTTTTAAGGTCAGAGGCATTAACCCAGCAATTAAAGGGGATCCTCGTTGCTGCTATGGTCGTGTTAGCCTTCGGTGTAGCGGATGACTGGAGGGAACTTTCGATTGCTGCCAAGTTCATTGTACAGGTTATCGCCACGCTTCTATTGGCCATATTTGGCACAAGGGCACAGATTGCCTACATCGGGTACCCATTGAATATAATCATCACTTTTGTTTGGATATTGGGTATTACCAATGCCTTTAACCATTTAGATATCATCGACGGCCTAGCTGCAGGTTCCGCAGTTATTGTCAGCCTCGCCTTTTTCGTCATTGCGGTCCTAAATGGCGACATTACGATGACTTTCTTGGCCTTAGGCTTAAGCGGGGCAGTGTCGGGATTTTTGGTCTTTAACCTTCCGCCGGCAAAGGCCTATATGGGCAATTCCGGTAGCCATTTCCTGGGGTTTGTCTTAGCGGCAATAGCGCTATGCATTAGTTACGCGCCTCTGGAGCGAAAAATCGCGTTACTTAGTCCCATCTTCATCTTAGGGCTGCCTATATTTGATACCGCCTTCCTTATGTTAATGCGCATACTCAAGAAGAGTTCCCCTTTAAAGAAAAGCAATGACCATCTGGCCTTGAGATTTTTGGCCTTAGGTTATTCTAAAAAAGAGACATTATTAATTATGCTTGGCCTTTGCTTATTCTATTCTCTCTGCGGTATATTAATCAGTCAGCTATCCATTGCCTTTGGCATAGCGATAATCGCTTTGGTGTTCTTGGCGAGCCTCTTGTTGACGCTAAAGATGGGCAGGGTATTGATGCATGGCTAATAAAAGAATCGTTATTTTGGGTGCAGGGCTATGCGGGTTAAGCGCGGCCTGGCATCTACAGAAAAAAGACATAGATTGCTGTGTTTTTGAAAAAGAATCCGAAGTCGGGGGTCTTTGCCGCTCAAAGAATATCGGCGGGTTTACCTTTGATTACGACGGGCATGTGTTGCATTTCAGGCATGCCTATACCTTTAACTTGGCTAGGAGCTTGCTAGGCAGCAATTTAGTAAAACACGAACGCAGCGCCTGGGTTTATTCCTATGGTACCTATATCCGCTATCCCTTTCAAGCCAATCTTTATGGTTTATCCCCCTCTATTATCAAAGAATGCCTGCTGGGTTTTATTGAAGCAAGGCGGTCTGCCTTGTTGCAGAATAAAAAAACCCTGAATTTCCTGGAATGGATTTATAAAACTTTCGGTTCTGGTATTGCCAGACATTTCATGGTCCCTTACAATACTAAATTCTGGACGGTTCCACCGCAGGAATTGACCTGCGAATGGCTTGATGGTTTTATCCCAGTACCTGAATTAGATGAATTAATTGATGGAACCGTAAGAAAAAGTAAGAGGCAACTAGGGTACAATGCCCAATTTTGGTATCCCAAGAAAGGCGGTATAAGTGAGTTGCCTTTGGCATTGGCAAGTCGGGTAAAAAATGTTTATACCGATTGCCCCGTTACTAAAATCGATATTGAGAAGAAAACAATAATTATCGGTTCGTCTAACGAAGAGAAATTTGATTATCTGATTTCTACTATTCCTCTGCCTGAAATGCCTAGTCTCGTTAAAAGAATGCCAGCCCCCATCCGCACCTGTTGCAGAAAGTTAAGATGGAACTCCATCTTTAATTTAAATTTGGGACTAAAAACTAATAATTATGATACTAAACACTGGGTATATTTTCCTGGACAAGAAGTTAACTTCTTTCGGATCGGGTTTTTCCGCAACTTTTCCGCTACACTTACGCCGCAGGGGAAAGACTCTTTGTATATTGAAGTAGCATATGCACCGGAAAAGAATTTGGATAAAGATAGACTCACACTTGACATTAAAAAAGATTTAAAGAAAGTAGAGATATTGAAGGATGAAGATAAAATCATAATTGAGGATATAAACGATATAAAATATGCCTATCCCATCTGTAACCGTTATTATAGTCGGGTGAGACATGACATCATAAAATATCTTACGAATCATGCAGTAATTCCTGCCGGCCGTTATGGATCTTGGCGTTATATGTCAATGGAAGATGTAATTCTTGATGGAACGAGAGTAGCCGAATCGCTCTCTAAAAATGTTTAAGCAGGGAATAAAGAAGATATATTTCTATCGTCATGCTTTATGGGATATGGCGATGGTGCAACTTAAAGCAAAATACGCTGGCTCTAAACTAGGCATTTGGTGGGCAGTAATTATAC
>CAYOMI010000099.1:0-6162 GCA_964405005.1 uncultured Planctomycetales bacterium
AGTATATTCAATTCTTGGCCAAGATAGAGAAAGCGAGGATATTACGCAGGAGGTTTTTATAAAGGTATATAAAAACCTAGGCTCTTTTAAGGCAAATTCGCAATTTTCAACTTGGTTATACCGCATCGCTGTAAATACAACTTATGATTTGCTCCGTAAAAGAAAGCACTTTATTATAAAAAATAATGTTCCCGAGGCTTTAGAAATTAAGGCGGATAAACCGCAAGATATACTTATTAAGAGAGAGAAAGAAGAACAGATCCGCAAGGCGCTGGAAAAGTTACCCTTTAAATACCGCCTAGCAGTGATTTTAAAAGACATAGATGGTTTACCTTATATTGAAATTGCTAAAGTATTGGGCTGTAGTATAGGCACTGTAGAATCCCGGCTATATCGCGGCAGGCAATTATTGAGAGATATACTTGTCGATTTAAAAGGAGAAATAGAATGATTAAATGCGCACAGGCAAAAAGATTGCTTAATAGATTTATAGATGAGGAGATTGAGGAAAAAATGTCTAAGGATTTAGAGATGCATCTTGATAGTTGTTCTTCCTGTCAGCAAGAATTAGAGCGACTTTCTGCAGTAAAAGATTTTGTTTCCAGCAAGGAGCGCATAGAATTACCAGAAGAATATTTAATTTTTCAGATTAGAGACAGAATATCCAGGACTAAAGAGATAATTTCTCCATTCCAGTGGTTAATAGATATGGGGAACTTGTCCAAAAGATTAATTCCTGTGCCTGCGGTGGCACTTGCGCTCTTTATTATATTTTTCTGGACTATCTTTAAGGAATACGAACCGGTTAATCCACTGGATACCTATTTATTTCAGGATAATCTCAGCGAAACTCAATTAAACTTATTAGACGAATCCCGGGTGAGCCTGGAATCAGCGGTAAAGCTGATACTGGGTAATAATGGAATATAAAATTAAAGAGGAGGTGATTTCTATGAAACGTTCTGTAGTTTATGTGATAGTTTTAGCAGTTTTATGCACTGTAGCAGGTATAGGGATAGGTCTGGTTTTAGAAAGGAAAGGAGTTTATCCTGACCTTAGACAGAGAAGACAATATGTAGCTAGACAGTTACGTGAGAGATTTAGAGAAGGGAGGCCTTTGCGCCATTATGGCCAGGAAGATAAGGGTGCATTTCTTCTGGAGAGGTTAACTGAAAGATTGGATTTAAGTGAGGAGCAAGTGCAGAAAATAAAAGAGATCTTGGAGGATACCCGCAAGGAGATTGTCACGGCAAGGGATAGCTTCGATGGTAGTATAAAAGAGATTATAGAAAAAAGCCATACCAAGATCCAGACGGTTCTAAATCCAAAACAACAAGAGGAATTCAAAGAAATGTTAGGAGAGTGGCAAAAGAGACCTGCCTTTAGAGGAAACCAAGGGCAGGAGAGGCCTGGATTTGGTCCTTAAGGTATGAGAATTTTCTTTCTCACCAGTTTATCCTGAAGAAAGGTTCTAAAAAAAGCAGAATGTCAATATATTTAGACGTTCTGCTTTTCTTTTTATAATTATGGCTATTTCGTGGTATAATTATTATGTAAAATAAATTTAGGTAAAAAGAATGAAATCCTATACTCAATATCTCTGGTTTAATACTAAAAATCGGCAGGAATTAATTAATATTACTCCTGAGGTTTCCGAGGCGGTTAAGAAAAGCGGGGTGAAAGAGGGTTTATGTTTAGTAAATGCCATGCATATTACCGCCAGTGTCTTTATTAACGACGATGAAGAAGGCCTACATCAGGATTTTAGCCAGTGGCTTGAGAGACTAGCGCCTTACGGTAAAGAAAAATATAAACACAACCTGAGCGGTGAGGATAACGGAGATAGTCATTTAAAACGCACGATTATGGGTAGAGAAGTCGTAGTCGCAATAACAAATGGCAAACTTGATTTCGGGCCTTGGGAGCAGATTTTTTACGGTGAGTTCGACGGCCAGCGCAGAAAGAGAGTATTGATTAAAATAATTGGAGAGTAAATAATGAAAATCAAAGATTGCGAAATTAAAATTATAAAAGGAGACATTACCGAATTAAAGGTGGATGCTGTTGTCAATGCAGCCAATAATAAACTGGTGATGGGCGGAGGCGTGGCAGGAGCAATCAAGAAAAAAGGCGGCAGGATTATTGAAGATGAGGCAGTGAAAAAGGGGCCCATTGAAATCGGAGGCGCGGTTTATACCTCGGCAGGGAACTTGTCGGCAAAATACGTAATTCATGCCGCAACCATGGGCATGGACTTTCAAACCGATGAAATAAAAATCAGAAATTCCTGTAAGAGTGCCCTAGGTATGGCAGAAGAATTAAAAATAAAATCCCTTGCCTTTCCTGCCTTGGGCTGTGGCGTGGGCGGGTTTCCTTTATTGGCTTGCGCTAAAATTATGGCCCAGGAGGTTTTCAGGCACCTAAGAGAAACCCAAAGTACTTATCTTAAGGAGATAATTTTCTGTCTTTTTGATGAAGAGGCATTTGAAGTTTTTAATAAAGGAGTAATCAGTTATTTAGAGCATATTGTCCATAAATTACAGAACGGTCCCTTTACTACGGTAGATGCGATAATTGAGATAGAAAACGGTATTGTGGTTATTGAAAGGAGTAACCCTCCTTTTGGTTTTGCCTTGCCCGGCGGTTTTGTGGATTATGGCGAGACTTTAGAAGAGGCAGTTAAAAGAGAGGCGAAAGAAGAGACGGGTTTAGAGATTACGGATTTGAAACAGTTTCATACTTATTCCCAACCTAACCGTGACCCCCGTTTTCATACTGTCGGAACTGTATTTCTTGCTAAAGCTAAAGGTAGGCCTAAGGCCGGAGACGATGCTGCAGGCCTAAAAGTAATAAAATTAAGCGAAATAGAAAAACTAAATTTTGCCTTTGACCACAAAAGAATTCTCTCTGATTATCTAAAATATAAAGAAGGCAAAAATCCTTTTTAAGATGAGAAAATATTTTATTGCTTTAGCATTAGCGTGTCTTCTGAATTTACCCGCGTTTGCAGAATCTGAATCTCCATTTGGCATTTTAGAGCCATTCAGCGATGCTATAAGAAGGCCCCAGACATACAGTAAGGAACCTGCATATTTTGTGGATTTAGGAGCAAAATGGGCGCGTGAAGGTAGGATTGTTTGGCTGAGTGGTGAGACACCAAAAGGTTTTAACTGGGATTTTCCTGATAAATTGGTGGAGATAGCTGGGGCTTGTGGTGCGGAGTTATTATTTACGGTTTCTGCGGGGAGTCGGCCTCAAGGGATGTATATTCCTCCTGTAGGAAGCTCAGATAGAAAAATGTATGCAGATTTTTTTATTACTCTTTTAAATAGATATAAAAATAAGGTTAAATACTGGCAGATTGGTAATGAACCGAATAATCTAATGCGCGGTGGAAAAATGAAGTCTGAGGAATATGCTGAATTTGTGTGTTTTAATTATCAGTTACTTAAACAGACATGTCCTGAATGTAAACTTGTCTTAGGAGGCATTTCCTCAAGGCCAAATGAGTATTATAAATTCTATCAAAAAGTTATAGAGGCAGCCAAAGGCAGTTTTGATATTCTTGATTTTCACTGGGCAGGAATGTACGGCGATTATAAAAGTTTGTATGGAATCAATTTCAAAAAACTAGTTTCTGACATAAAAGATGATTTGAAAAACAATAATACTAAAGCGGATATCTGGATAACTGAAATGTCTACCTATAGCGGCGACCCTCAAGATCTCAAAGTAATCAATTTTCCTTATCAATCCGAAAGACAACAAGCAATTGAATTAGTAAAGAGGTATGTTTATCCGCTTTCTGCAGGAGTCAAAAAAATATTTTGGGTAAAGATTATAGAGTGGTATGGTTTTGCCAGAAAGATAAATGGTTTTTACGATAATACTGGCTTAGTGAATAATCCTTTGGCTGAGGGAGATTCTTCCGGGAAACTTAGTTTTTACACCTATAAAAAAATGATTGAGGTTTTAGATGGCTCAGACTGGAATAATATCCAGACCATTCAGGAAAAAGACGGTATTTATATTTATAAGTTTACTAAAAATGGTAAGCCCATCTGGGTGGCCTGGAATGATAATGCGGAGAAAAAAGAAATTACAATTTCTGATATTACCCCAAATCAATTTCTGATTACCGCGGCAGTTCCTAATTTTGAATCGGGTAAAGAAATTATGGATTATAACACTGCTTTTGAAACAGAGAAAAAAGTTGTTTTGGAGGGCTCGGTAACGATTAATATCGCAGATTCGCCTATTTATATAGAAATGCTTTAACCTTCCCGTAGTTGTTTCTCTGCATCCACTACATCGCGCTTTATCACGCGGATAGTTTCCTGAATTTTCTGTCTTAAGACATGCGAAGAAACCTTAGCGTCATTAATTTCCCGTAGGATTTGTATAGCCATCCTGAAATAACGTACAACCTCGCCTTCATCAGTATCGGTAAATTGGAGAATTTTAGAAAAGTTTGTGCCACGCAGCCACCCTTCCATAGAGCTAGAGAGGTGAAAATAACAGGGTTTGCTGAAAGGATAAATTCTATATTGGCGCTCTTGGCGTTTTATATCTTCATAAATTTCCTCACAGGTGGTTTTTATTTTACGGGCATTTTTGCAAAGCCCGCTTAAGCGCTGGTTTTTGCGCGGCTCAAACACTGTTGCTGCACTTACTATTCCTAAGCCGAATTCATCCAGTTGTTCCAGAATATTTTCGTCGTATAACTCTGAAAGAATTAGTTCATAGCCATAAACTGACTTAGCGAATTGACCTTTTTTAGTTAATGAGTCGTTGTGGATATATCCGGATTCTTTCAAAAGTTTTAATTTTGCTTCAATCAACCGTAGCGCTTCTTTCTGTTCGTTTTTGCGCGATTGATAATAATGTAGAGACAGGGGATATATTTTAAAGAGTTCTTCTTTATATTTCTCATAGAGGTTAAGGATAGTAGCGTATGAGGTATTAAACTGGCTTCTTACTTCTTCGGGCTTGCCAAAGATTATTTTTTTTACTTCTTCAGGATTAATTCTTTGTAAATTTAGCCGGCAATAGACAAAACCCTCCTTGTCTATGCCGCGTCTTCCTGCCCGGCCAGCCATCTGGTAAAAATCGCGCGTTTTTAAATTCCTGACATAGCGGCCGTAGAATTTTCTTAATTCATCAAAAATTACCGAACGGCTGGGCATATTTATCCCTAAGGCAAAGGTCTCAGTGGTAAAGATTACTTTTAACAGCCGGCTAGTAAATAATCTTTCAATTATTTCTTTTAAGGTGGGCAGCATTCCGGCATGATGGTAGGCAATTCCCCTCTGGATGAGAAAGTATAAGTCCTGCGCCGAGCGGTCGTTTTTTAAATCAAAACGCTGGCAAAGCGAATTAAAAAGCGAAATTATCTCTTGTTTTTCTTTATTGTTCAGAAAATTAAAACTGGCTAATTCCTGAGATAATTCTTCGGCCCTTCTTCTGCCAAAGACAAAATATATACAGGGGAGCCCTTCTTTCTGGCGTAGATAATTAATTAGGGTGCTTAGTCTATTTTTCCCACCATACCGTAACCTTTTTAAGGCCTCGATTCTATCCACCACTTCATTATGCGCATTATAAAAGAAATGTAGCGGCACCGGTCTTTTTTCTTCAATGACTATTTTTATAGGTTTTTGGTGAATGGACTCTACCCAAGAGGCAAGTTCTTTAATGTTAGGGATGGTAGCCGACAGCCCTAAGAGTTGCATATGGTGAGGTAAAAATATCAAGGATTCCTCCCAGACAGTGCCGCGCTCAGGGTTATCAATATAGTGTATTTCATCAAAGATAATCCAGGAGTATTTTTCTAAACTCTTTGGTTCGTCTAAGATTTTGTTGCGAAAAATTTCAGTGGTCATAATCAAGACAGGCGCCGAAGGATTTATAGAGACATCGCCGGTTAAAATGCCGATATTCTCGCCGAATTGCGACTGAAAATCGCGGAATTTTTGATTGGAAAGGGCCTTGATGGGTGCGGTATAGATTACGCCTTGCTGTTTTTGTATGGCTTCCGTGATTATATGTTCGGCAATTGCAGTTTTCCCTGCGCCGGTAGGAGCAGAGACAATTACAGAATAGCCCTGATTGATATAATCAATGGCTTCCTGTTGGAAACGGTCATAAATCATAGCATTATTA
>CAYOMI010000100.1:0-6107 GCA_964405005.1 uncultured Planctomycetales bacterium
ATATCATATTTAATCAGCCTTATTCTTCTATATGTATTCTATTTTCTTATTAAGAATTATCCGCATAGTTGGTGGTTATTTGTTTCGCTATTTTGGATAATTTTTAGTCTTATTCTGGCAAAGTTAGCACCAGTAGTAATCATACCTTTGTTTTTTAAATATAAAAAACTCGCCGATGAAACCTTAAGGCAGCGAATTATGCAACTTGCGGATAGAATGAAGATAAAAATACTGGATGTTTTTGAAATAGATTTCAGCAAAAAAACCTTAAAAGCAAATGCTGCTTTTGTAGGCTGGGGCGCAACTAAGAGGGTACTTCTTGCGGATACATTAAAGGATAAATATACCCATGATGAAATTGAGGTTATTTTGGCCCATGAGTTCGCGCATTATAAACTCAGGCATCTTTTAAAATTAATATTGGTTAATTCTCTTGCTATATCTCTATCTTTTTATATTATTTTTAAGACAAATAACTATTTTTTGGGAGTATTTAATTTATCCTCTTTGGACAAATTAGCAGCCCTACCCTTAATTTTTATTTACTTAGTTTTACTTAGTACAGCGATGGAACCTTTTGAGAATTATGTCAGCCGGATTTTTGAAAGAAATGCGGATAGGCTGGCAATTAAAACCACTGACTTAAAAGAAGCATTTATTTCTATGATGAATAAGCTTGCTTCTCAAAATCTAGCCGATAGGAATCCCCGACCTATAATTAAGTTTTTCTTCTTTGACCATCCGCCCATTGATGAACGTATAGCAATAGCCCAATCACTATAATTATTTATTATTTACCTAAAAGGGACAGGTTCCCGATTGACTTGCCAGACGGTGCGAGATTAACTTTGCACCTGGTGCAAAAAATTAAGGATGATTTTGGCAGCGCGGCAGGAGGCGCCTGATTCGCCAAGAAGAGATTTGACTTCAGCAAGATTTTGTTTCATTTGATTTAGCTGCGCAGGATTATTTAGTAGATTTACTACTTCATTTGCAATTTTGGCAGGTCTTGCCTTAAACTGGATAAATTCAGGAATGATTTTCTTACCCATTATAATATTTACCATTCCGATATAAGGAATTTTAACCTGCGGATAATACAAAAGATAATTCAATAAATTCATCTTATAAATTATAAAAAAAGGTTTTTGCATTATTGCAGTCTCTAAGGTAGCCGTTCCTGAACAGACAAGGGCAAAATCTGCCACGTTTAGACAATCGTAAGTTTTACCTTCGATAATTCTTAGATCAAATTTTACGCCACGAATACAACGTTGATAGATATTCCAACCAATCTGGGGAGATTTAACAATTAGAAATTGAAGATTTCCTATCTTTTTGTGAATAAGTATAGCTACTTTAAACATTATAGGCAGTATATATTCTATTTCTTGTTTTCGCGAGCCGGGAAGAAGCGTAATAGTAATTTTTGAATCAGAAAGATGAAATTTTTCCAGGGATCCTTTTTTATCTAGCACGGGCTTGGCGATATCCAATAATGGATGTCCCACAAAATCTACCGCTATTTGATATTTCTTATAAAATTCTTCCTCAAATTTAAAAAGTACAATCATCTTGGAAATATATTTTTTAATAGTTTTGATTCTTCCGGCTCTCGATGCCCAGACCTGCGGACTGATATAGTAGATGGTAGGGATAGTTTTATTGATGATTTTAGCAAAGCGAAGATTGAATCCAGAAAAATCCACAAAAATTATGACATCTGGTTTTTCTTCTTTGATTTTGTTAAGGATTAGGTTTTTAAGTTTGAAAAATTGGGGTAATTTCTTTAATACATCGAAGAAGCCAAAGACTACTAGATTTTTTATATCATAGTAAATATGCGCACCTGCCTGGTATAGGTTTTCCCCACCAATACCAGAAATTTTTATATTGGGGTTTATTTTTAAGATTTCTTTGGCAAGATTTCCGGCCTGAAGGTCTCCAGAGGCTTCACCGCAGATAATTAAAATCTTTTTTTGCGTCATATTTGGCTTTGGATTTCCAAGGCTACTGCTAGAGAATCTCTGGCGGTTTTGCCTGAGACAAGAGGTTCCTTTTTTTTCATTATGCAATTTATGAAAGATTCTAACTCTTTTTGCAGGGGTTGCTCTTTTTCAATAGGTAGGTTTTCTTTGATGATTGTAGAGCCACTCTTTCTATATACATATGCTTCAGCCTCTTTATAATCTAAGGATATATAGGTATTCTTTTGAAATATTCTGATTTTACGCATGACTTCGTCTGATATGCGGCTACAAGTCAAGTTGGCTATACATCCGTTCTTAAAGGTGATGCGGGCATTGGCAATGTCTTCAAAAGGTGTTAGCACACTTACTCCTACTGCCTCAATTTTTTTTATTTTAGAATTAACTAATCCCAAGACTATATCTATATCATGAATCATAATATCTAGCACCGCGCCTACATCTAATGAACGTCCGGGAAAGAGGCTTAAGCGGTGGCATTCGATAAATTTAGGGTCTTTGATGATTTTTTGCGTGGCAGCAAAGGCAGAATTAAATCTTTCGATATGTCCTACCTGAAGTATAAGTTTATTTTTTTGGGCAATTTTAATCAATAAGTCTGCTTCTTTGAGGCTGGGTACGAATGGTTTCTCGACTAAAGCATGTATGTTATGTTTTAAAAAATCAGAGGTTATCTGATAATGTAGTTTAGTAGGGACAGCAATGCTTACAGCATCAACTTTGTCAAAAAGTTCTCTATAGTCAGAATATCCATTGGCATTCAGAGTTTTTGATACCTCTTCAAGGAGGGCTTTATCTGTGTCACATACACCCACTAAGGTACAATTTTGGATTTCCTTATATATTCTGGCATGGATACTGCCTAAATGACCAACACCTACTACTGCCATCCTTAGTTTATCCATGGTAGAGATAATAGCAAAGCCCTCGACAAAAGTCAATGAATATGATATATTAATAAATCTGATTAGATAAGAAAAAGAGAGGAAGAATGGGAGAATATCGTAAATTATTCAGTTTTGCTAAGTCATATTATGGACTTTTGGTGTTATCCGGGATTTTTATGGGTCTGGTTACGCTGCTGGATATCTTTCGCTTAAGTGCGATTGTGCCAGTGGTAGATAGGGTATTTACAAATAAGCCCATAACCTTTGCTGCTGGCAAACTGCCGAAATTCTTAGAGAGTATCTTAAACTTATTAAACAGCCTGCCGCCCTTAAAAGTCCTCTATCTTCTTTTAATTGTGGTGCCCATTGCTCTTTTGATAAGGGCGATTTTTGAGTTTCTGCAATCATATATTATGTCCGATGTAGGTCAGAAGGTGATTAGGGATGTTAAGAATTTGGTCTATGAGAAATTGCAGACTTTATCTTTAGATTATTTTATGCAAAAAAGAAGCGGTGAGTTAATTTCACGCATTACCAATGATGTAAAACTTATAGAAAATGCGGTATCTTATGCACTTACCGATTTAGTTTATCAGTCATTCGAGATAATCTCTTTTACGATATTGACTTTACTGATTAATTGGAAGATGGCTCTGATTTCCATAGTAGTACTGCCTCTGGTAGTAATCCCTATGGTTGTGGTAGGGAAGGTATTACGTAAACTCAGTAAAAGATCTCAGGAAAAAATGGCAGACATAAATTCTTTATTAGTAGAAACATTCATTGGAGTAAGGATTGTACGGGCATTTTGTGCTGAGTTACGGGAGATATCTAAGTTCAAAAAGCAGAATTACGAATATTACCGTCTTGCCATGAAATCTATAAAGAGGATGCTTTTATTAGGTATCGTTACCGAATTGATCGGTGTGGCGATGGCGCTTTTTATTATATTTTATGGTGGAAGGCAGGTTATAGAAGGTCAGCTGTCTTTTGGCGTATTTGCACTCTTTATGGCTGCACTTTTGTCTTTAATCAGGCCATTTAAAAAATTAAGTCAGGTTAATTCTATAATGCAGCAGGCAGTGGCGGCAAGTTCGCGTATATACGAAATACTTGATATATCACCCAGCGTAAAGGAAAAGGGTAATGCTATAAATATATCCGGTTTTAGAGATAGCATTGTGTTTGATGGCGTCTGGTTTAAGTATGGAGACCAACAGATTCTCAAGGGGATAAATTTAGAAGTAAAAAAAGGACAGATGTTGGCGATTGTGGGACCTAGTGGTGTAGGAAAGACAACCTTAGTTGACCTAATTCCGCGCTTCTATGATGCAGAAAAAGGAAAAATACTTATTGATAATATAGACATAAGGCAGATAAGTTTAAAATCCTTGCGACAACAGATTGGGATTGTTACCCAGGAGACCATACTTTTTAATGATACAATTCGAGCCAATATCGCTTATGGTAGACCGGATGCTACTGAAGAGGAAATAGAAGAGGCAGCAATTCGGGCCCATGCCCACGATTTTATTAAACAGTTACCTTTAGGCTATGATACGGTTATTGGCGACCGGGGGATGAAACTTTCTGGAGGAGAACGTCAGAGAATTGCTATTGCCAGAGCGCTACTTAAGAATCCACCTATTTTGATTTTAGACGAAGCAACCTCACAGTTAGATTCGGAGGCAGAGCGCATTGTCCAGGAGGCCTTGGATAGACTTGTTCGCGGTAGGACTGTATTTATCATTGCACATAGGTTTTCTACTGTAAGGAATGCCAGCCAGATAGTAGTGTTAGATAAAGGCATGATTGTAGAACAAGGCAGCCACAGTGAGCTTATGGAAAAAGATGGTCTATACAAGCGGTTTTACCAGATGCAGGAACTGCAATAAACAAGTTGCAACTTAAAAAATCTGTGATATACTTATAAAATTAATTTGAAATTGATATAAACCCTACAGTAACTTAATGTTAAATTGATAGAACAACTTCAAAAGGAGGAATAGAAACAGTGCTATCAGAACTAATTAAACAACTTTTAGAAGCAGGAGTACATTTTGGACATCAGACCAAGCGTTGGAATCCCAAAATGAAAAAGTACATTTTTGGAGAAAGAAGTGGTATTTATATTATTGATCTGGAGAAAACCGAAGAATGTTTAAATAAAGCGCGGGATTTCCTGATAGACTTTACCTCCAAAGGCGAAATGGTCTTATTTGTGGGAACCAAAAAACAGGCTCAGGAAGCAATAAAGCAGGAAGCAACGCGCTGCGCTATGTATTATGTGGATGAACGCTGGCCAGGTGGACTTTTGACCAATTTCTTAACCATAAAAAAGAGCATCGGTCGTCTTAAAGAAATAGAGAAAATGAAAGAAGACGGTACGTTTAACAAGCTCACCAAGAAAGAGGTTGCACAGCTGGAGAAGGAATTGGCTAAGTTGAAAAAAAATTTCTCCGGAATTGTTGCGATGGAGCGATTTCCTAAGGCCGTTTTTATTGTAGATACCAAAGAAGAAGAGACGGCGGTTAAAGAGGCACGACGTTTGTCTATTCCTATAATAGCGCTTATTGATACTAATTCTAATCCTGATCTGGTTAACTTTCCTATACCCGGCAATGATGATGCAGCAAAGTCTATACGCCTGATTTCAAGTTTGTTGGCCGATGCTGTAATTGAAGGGAGGAAAAGATTCTTAACATATCTTTCCCAAGAGGGCGTGGCAATAAAAGAAGAAAAGGAGATACAACCAGCGCTGATTCTGGATGAAGAAGCAAAGATTAAAGAGATTGAGGAAATAGTTGAGACTACAGAGCCTGTCGAAGAAAGTAAGGTTATAAAAAGAGGACGTACAAAGCAGGTGCAAGATGAAAAAGCAAAATCAAGAAAGAAGGTGTAGGATAGAATGCGCATATCGGTAGATTTAATCAAAGAACTGAGGAACACAACCAGTGCAAGTGTTGCCAACTGTAAGAAGGCGCTTGAAGAATCGGGGGGGGATATTAAAAAGGCAGTGGAAATTCTGCGCAAGCAGGGATTAGAGATTGCTGCTAAGAAGCAGGACCGCATAGCAAAAGAGGGAAGAATTGAAGCATATATTCATCATGGGAATAAGATTGGCGTAATCGTAGAAATTAACTGCGAATCAGATTTTGTGGCAAAAAATCATGAGTTTGCGCAGTTTACCAAAGATATTGCCATGCAAATAGCTGCCTTAAGTCCTATATAT
>CAYOMI010000101.1:0-5954 GCA_964405005.1 uncultured Planctomycetales bacterium
GGCATAAAATTTCTAGTGCACTTTCAGAATAAATCTTGCTTCGAGAATAAAATAAATCAAAGAAATCCGGTATCTTTTCTTCTTTTATGGGACTATTCTTAGCATAATCATAATGGTAAATACAGCCGCTACTAATATGCACCAGCCTGATTTTATTTCTTAATGCTACCTCAGCAAGTATGATTGGAACAAAGGTATTGGCTAAAAGTGTTTTATCCAAGTTCTTCTCACATTCATCCACATTTCTACCAATGTGTCCAATGCAATTTATTATGACTTTTGGCCTAAATTTATCTATTACTTCCTGTGCATCTTTAAAGGAATAAATCTTTCTCTCAGACAATTCAGAATCGAATACCTCCTTTAAGCGACCACCAATAAAGCCCTTGCCTAGTATGAGTATCTTATCTTTCATCTTTTAATAAACCCTTCAAATAATCTCCGTAACTAGTCCCTATCTGTTGTGCTAACCTTAATAATTCTTTTTTATTAATATATCCCATTCTATAAGCAATCTCCTCAATGCAACCTATTTTTAAACCTTGCCTTTCTTCTATTGTCTTAATAAATATGGAAGCATCAATGAGAGACTCATAGGTGCCTGTATCAAGCCAGGCATATCCACGACCCAATAACCTTGCTCTTAATTTACCTTTCTTAAGATATTCGTTATTGACATCTGTGATTTCCAACTCTCCTCTTTGGGAAGGCTTGAGTTCTTTGACTATTCTGATTACTTCGTTATCATAAAAATATAAACCAGAAACCACCCAGTTTGATTTTGGCTTTTTGGGTTTTTCTTCAATCGAGATGACCTTGCCATCCTTACCAAATTCAATAACTCCGTAGCGCTGTGGTTCCTTTACGTAATAGCCAAAAATCAGTGCTCCTTCTTTTAATTTTACTGCCTCTTTTAAAATCTCTGTCAGATTATGACCATGGAATATATTATCGCCTAAAATTAAACAGACGCTGTCTTTACCCACAAAATCTTTACCAATAATAAAACTCTCTGCTATGCCCTTAGGTTCTGCTTGGATAGCATAAGAAATATTAATTCCTAAATTCCGGCCATCTCCTAGCAGGTCTTTAAACCGGGGTAAATCCTTTTGAGTTGAGATTATAAGTATGTCTCTAATTCCCCCTAACATCAGAACTGATAAGGGATAATAGACCATGGGTTTATCATATATGGGCAACATCTGCTTACAGACTCCCTTGGTAATTGGATAGAGTCGAGTAGCTCTTCCTCCTGCTAAAATTATTCCTTTCATTTAGCCTCCTTAAAATACAAATATATTAAATTTATTAAGGTTAACAAAGTCACTAAATTTGCAGCAATAATTATAAAATCTTTAAGATGGATTCCATAAATAATCCATAACGCTACGCCAATAGAAAGTTGAAATAAAGTAGTAATACTTACATCCTGTACAGATTTTGTCTTCAAGGCCTTAATAATCTGCGGGACAAATGAAAACATCGTAAGCACTGCTGCGCTTGAACCAATTATTGTCCAAATCATTGCTTTAAACTTATAAGTATAAATACTAATTTTATCAAAAAGTTAATGTTTATTCAATGCGAATTTATTTACCTTCAATTTTATAAGTTCTTTATTTTCAATAATTTATTAATCTATTAAAAAGGAATAGTCACTCCTGCCTGTAAGCCCGCTCTTGCTGAATTTTTGTAAGCCGGATAAAAACCTCAGCATCAAGCTTCTTTAAGAATCGATGTGTAAAAGTAACACTGATACCTAAGGGGTCCTTTCTCTTATTAGTTAAACTAAAAATTATTTTATCTTTTTCGCTTAGATTTATATCAGCACTAAATTCTATACTTTGTACTCTATCTTCTCCATAATCAATCTGAAAAATTAGACCGCTCTTACGACTAAACTTCCAAGAACCATAAAGAGAGACAATTCTGACTTTATATCTTCTATCTCCTTTTATTCCAATACCTATACGATACTTTATTACGCCTTCCTGGGGATAAAGATTAGGGCTTTCTAATTGGGCGCGGAAGTCAAAACAGGAGTTTGGACCCCGGGCTAAAATATAGGTGAGTTTGTTTGCACTATCTATTTGCCAAAAACCTTCAAAGGTTATGGTGCGCGAAATTTTAGTTTTTCTCTTAAGCGCAGTTTTTTCGTAATTGTAAATAATCTGTTGATTTTTATTTACCTGCCAACTTCCTTCCAGGGTAAGAATATCCGGTACAACCTTCTTCTTTACTATAAAAGAAATCCGATTGTGCTGGTCTTCCTGCCAAAAACCAGCTAATTTAAGCAAGCATATATGACTCATACCTTGCTCGTCAATACTTATAATCTCAAAAACAAAAGCATCCCTATCTGCAGAAATAATTTCTCCCTTAATAACCAGCCGGTCTTCTAGTTGCCCTTTTGGTTGGCTTAAAATAAGTTCTAAATCGTAATTCTGGTTCAGGCTCCATGTGCCTTCAAAGCTAATCTTTTGAGGTAAATCGTATTTCTTACGCCAGGCTACAGGTTCATTTAACCAATATATCAAACGATTGGTTCTATCTATATCAAATCTACCTTTAACTGGTATGTGTTTGCGAGCGTGTTTTAAAACCAATCTATTATCATTATTAATATAATATCTATCTTTTACTCTCATAATTATTATTCCTGTGCCTAAAGTCAAAAATATGGCCTAATACTTTTTTGGATGCACGCAGAGAATATTTTAAGTCAGCGATATCTCTCACAGAAAAAATTTTTCTTATGATAAATTCGGGATAAAAAGACGCTCTATACATACCCTGCACTAACTCCATAATTTTTTCATCTGGAATTACGCTCTTCATTACTGGCTGTCTCATGTCATAATCATCCCAATTCAACGTTTTAAGTAAATCCTTTTCTTTGCATTCCTCAAACAGAGAAGTTCCTGGATAAGGAATAACCATGGTTGCCTGCATGGTATAGGCATAACCTTTATTTAAAAGCCACCTGCCAAGTTTTAGGGTATTCAATGCCTCTTCATAGCTTTCCCAGGGGTAGCCAAACATTATAGTAATATGGGGAAATAACCCTAATTTTGATGCTTCTTTACAATCCTCAATAATCCTTTCTACCTTAAGATTCTTATTTATTCTATCCAGCGTTTTCTGATTTGCGGACTCTAAGCCGAAAAGGAGAAGACGGAAATTTGCTTTTTTCATTAAAGAAAAATCCTCATAAGTTAAAGCGCCAAAACGCATGTTACAGTCAAAATATACTTTTTTATTATATCCACGTTTAATTATACCGTAACAAAAATCTCTTAAGCCATCTCCGGTGGGGAAAGTTCCTGTGTCGTCCATGATTTCACGAATTTTATATTTGTCTATAAGCATGCCTATTTCGTCTAAGACATTAACTACACTTCGACTTCTAAACCTGGGATAAAGTGTTGGCCAAGAGCAAAATGTGCATTTCCCCCACCAGCAATCCCGAGCACTCATAATATATGTTCCTGGTGTTCGTTTGTAGTTTCCATTTTTATAGGCATAGAGTTGCCATTTGGTAAGATCGCGGTCAATAAAGGGTAGGGTATTTAGGTCGTGATTGAGTTGGAATGTGCCAGTATTTTTGAGCCGGCCGTTATAGCGATAATAGATACCTGGTTCTAACTCGGTAATTGGTAATTGGTAATTGGTAATTGGTAATTTATTAAGGACATTGCATAAATTCAATAGTAAAAAATCATAATCACCTCCGGTAAGCACAAAATCTACTTGCGAATTCTGAAATGATTCTAAAGGCAAGGCGGTTACGTGGTCGCCGAATAAGACAGTTATGGGGACAGTCCCTGTCTTAATCTCATCAATTATTCTCCAGTGTTGTTTAACTACCGGTGTTTTTGTCTCCATGGCAATTAAATCCGGTTTCTCCTCTCGAATAATCTCTAAAAATTTATTGTATGAAATCTCTTCGGCAATACAGTCCAGCCAGATAACTTCGTGTCCTGCTTTTTTCAATAAGGTGGCTGCTTGCGCTGGCACAACCGGATAAATATAAGTGGGTTCCTTAAAGTATTGGAACTGGCGGTTCTGCGATAAAAGCGGAACGCCTTTCTCATTATTTAGCGGTGGATAGCAGATGAGAACCTTCAATTATTGCTCCTCTGAAAGTTTCTTAGAAATTTGCCCTTTAATAAAATAAATTCCGTAAGTTAAATGGGTTAAGATAATGCCAATGCCTACAGGCACAAACAAATTGAGGCCAGCCATAAAACTAAAAATTAAAACTAAAATCAGATAAATAAAAATACTGCCAATATACAAAATCTTGATAGGAGCAAAAAATAATGCAACAAAAGCCCCTAATATTAGATAAATCACGAATGCGCTGGGTAAAAAGTAAACTATTTTTCGCGAGGTCTGCGGAAAACGTTTTACGAAATATCCGCGATGCAAGGAATAACTGGCAATCTGTCTTAAATGCGGTCTGAATAATGCCCGTCGGTGATGATAAACTAGTGCCTGGGGATCATATACTATTTTTTTCTTTAGTTTTTTAGTTATCTCAAGACACAATTTTGTATCTTCACCTGGCCAGAATTCAGTCTTAAAACCTCCTAACTCCTGCATTATAGATTTTCGTACCAAAAAGTTACAACTTGGGAAATCTTCAACGAATTGTCTCTTTCCAGGAGTGTATCGGTAAATAAATTTTCCGCTTACCAATGGTAAAGAATAAATCAGGCCACTTGCCTTTTGCATCAAGCTATCTTCAGGAGGAGTAATGGCCAGACCCCCTACCGCCGCTATATCAGAATCAGAAAAATTTTTTAGAGCGTTTTTAAGCCAGTCAGATCTGGGGTAGGTATCATCGTCAATAATAGCAAGAATCTCTCCCCGGGCATCATTTATTGCTTTATCCCTTTTTTTACCCGGCCTCAGAGGCCCTGTAGGAATAACCTTAATTGGTACATCGGCTTTTACAGGTAAAAGCGCATTATCTATAGGCCCGTCAGGTAAAATTATAATTTCAAAATCTTGATAATCCAACCCCAGGCATTTACCTACGCATTCTTCTAAATTCTTTTGCCAGGTTTTTACGGCGATAATAATCGATACGGTCATAGTATTTTAAAATATACATCCGGTAAAATATTGCCAAGGTATCCCAGGTAGTAGCAAATATCGCCTTTGTTCCTATTCGGCCGTAGCGTCTTTGGGGATTAAGAATTATTGGTGCCTCAGCAATTTTATAGCCAAGATGGTGTGCATTTACCAAAATTTCCAAATCAAAAGCAAATTTTTTTACTAATATACGTGGGAATACGTCGCGCAATACCTGCGTTTTAAATAACTTTAAACCTGTCTGTGTATCATGGCAGGGTAAACCAAAGAGCATCTTGACAAATAGATAATAACCTAAACTGATAATTTTACGTTGCAATGGATACCTAACTACCGAGTTAGGGTGCATCTTGGAGCCAATTACGATGTCGGCATTATCCAAGCGCATAATATCAAAAAGGGCTTGTACCTGGGTTGGATGCAGGTCTAAATCTGCATCAATAAACACTACATAATCACCATTTACATAATGAAAGGCCTTTTTAAGGGCGCGGCCCTTGCCCATATTGAAACTGTTTTTTTTCACTATAAGATTCTCAGGATATCTCTGCGCGAACTCAACTGCCTTCTTATAAGTTTCATCTGTTGAACCATCATCAATGACTATAAGTTCCCAGACGCAGCCAAAATCTTGAAATGTCTCTATGGTCTCCTGAATACTGGTTATGATATGTTCTGCCTCATTATAGGCAGGCATAACTATTGATATTTTTTCCTTAACGTTTCTCATTTTATTATCCGCCAGAAAGCGGATTTTTGTTTTTTATCGCTAATGTTAAATTGATTAAAAATAATATAAGCGCATTTATACAAAGAATAATTTGAACTTGAAAAATATTTCTATGAAATAAGCC
>CAYOMI010000102.1:0-5945 GCA_964405005.1 uncultured Planctomycetales bacterium
ATCCTTAAGCAGTTTTTTTATGTCTTCTAAGCAGAGATTCATGCCGCCTTATACACTTCAAATGTCCTCTTGGCTATTCTGTCCCAACTATATTTTTCTTTCAGTATTTTATTGTATTTGTCCTTTTCGTCTTCTGAAATAAAATTAAATAATTTTAATATTTTTTTAGACAGCGTATCCACATCTCCGGGAAGAAAATATCTGTATTCCGGCAGGGGGAGCTCCCTGTTTGCGGGAATATCGCTTATAAGCACAGAGGCTCCGTAACTCATTGCTTCCAGTAAGACTATCGGCAGGCCTTCGTAGTAGGAAGGCAAAACAAACAAGCCCGCGTTTGAATATAATTCCTGCAAGGCTCCGGAAAAAATAGCGCCGGTTAAAACAATGTCTGCATTAGCCTTTGCCGACTCTTTAATATTCCTGCTGTATTCAGTTTCATAATAATCGTCACCGGCAATAACCAACTTAAATTCTGGATCTTTAAGCATCTGGTAAGCTGCGATTAAATCGTGCACTCCCTTCTCCGGGACAAGACGGCAGACAGTTAATATATATTTCTTGGGCAGGAGGCGATATTTCTTAAGGGTATCTCCCGTAGGTATAAGCACGGGCAAATTAACTCCGTTAGGAATAAATTCCAGATCGCGCCGTCCGTATTTTTCTTCCAGAAAAACCTTGGTTGCATGGGAAACCACAATAACCTTATCGGCAAATTTCATCCCCAAAAATTCCCCCATTCTTAACATAAGCCTTGCGAACCTGCCCCATTTCTGGTGCCTGTAATTAATGCTCTGGCAGGTAAGCACTGTTTTAATCCCGAATGACCTCAGAAAGGGTAAAAAAAAAGCGGGCCCGATATTTTGAAAATGGGCGATGTCCGGCCTTTTAAAAATGCAAACCAAAGTGGCGAGAAAAGTATGAATTACTGTTTCAAGATTTTTATTTTTAGGAGCCCACAAATGCAGGAAATTTATGCCCTCGCTCTCAAAAACCCGTTTTCCCTTGGGCACATAAGGACTTCTGGTAAAAACTGTTATACCACAACCAAACTTTACCAACCTAGGGCATAACTCTTCGCAATATTTTTCCACTCCGCCCTGAATGTTAGGGAAACCCCGTGTGCCCAAAATAGCAATCTTCATATAAGGAGGTTATATGCCACTGCAATAAAAATCCAAAAATAACTAATTGCGGCGTCGCAACTAATTAAACTATCGCTGGTATGAACCAATAAAACACTAAAGGTCAAGGCAACAACGCCTGCAGATAAAATATTGCCCCTAATAAATAAAGACCTTTTGTGCTTTCTCAGAAAATAGATAACCAGAGAAATTAATGCGGCCAAATAAGAACAAAGGCCAACTACACCCACCTCCACTAAAAGCCTGACGTAGTCATTATGGGGCAGGATAAGGTAGCCCATCTCTTCGCCTGCGATGCTAACAGAACTACCCAGCCCATGGCCTATTAAGGGGCTGCGCATAAACCTTTCAAGGTAAATACCCCACATTGCAAATCTAAACCCTAAGGTATCCAGGTTGTGGGTTTGCAGAGAAAAAATCCTTCCTAAAATCTGGAATCTAAAACAAGCGATAAGTATCGAGATTACAAATAAAATACCAATTAAAGCTATTAGTTTTTTAAAATTTAAATCCCTAAATAATAGCATTAATAAAAAAATAGCTAACCCTAATAGACTGCCCAACCAGCCCGCCCTGGAATAAGTAAGGATGAGGGAAAGAGATATCGGTATAATTAATGCGAAGGAGGAGACTTTATATTTAATGGATGTCGCATAGAAAAAGACGGTAAGGCAAAAAATTAGCATTATCATAAGATAATAACTGTATGGATTGGGATGATTCAACGTGGCATATATACGGTTTAATCCCGGCGTAGCCGTAAGGTCGCCGCTGGCAGTTATTGCTTGGTAGAATCCCGCTAAGAGCGGTATCAGCGAAGATAAAAGAACCGTAAAAATCATCTTGTAGTTTTTATCCCGGGAATCCAAAACATTAACAATTAATATGTAAATAATAAAATATATAAGGTATTGGAGAAAATTCCTTATGCCTACTATTTTGTCGGAAGAAAAAAATAAAGAAATAAAACAAATTATTAAAAAACCCAGATAAGGTTTTGCTGCTGGTAATTGAAATATCTTGGCTTTTCTATTTTTTGCTAAATAACACCCTCCCAATAATAAAACTGCCGCGCTTATAATTCCGTCAAAACTTAAAGCCCAATGCACATATTTCTCTACTATCTCGGGATTTAAGACCTTTATGGCGTCCAGATTTACGCGGGAAAAGGCAATAAAATATAAGAGCCACTCCGGCCTCTTAATAAGGACGGCTATCAAGAATATACATACGATAATACTTGCAATTAAAAGGAATGAGCAGTAGCTAAAGATAATTGCCAGAAAAACACTTATTACTGCTATTAATAATAAGGGAAATGAGCCGGGGTAGCCTCTTAGAGAAATAATATTCTGCATATGTTTAAAAATATTTACTCTAACGATAGACGCGAGCATACGCCTATCCCTATCAAAATCCAAAACAGGCCTATAATCTCGTGTAAGTTCCAAAAATAATCTACCTGGCTATGGCCTAAAAAACTTACCAAGGAACCAATCACGCCTACCTGCAAATAGGAGTGCTTAAAACCGCTGTCTCCTAAAACTCCTTTGCCGACTGCCTTAAAGATACTCCAAAGCAACCAGAGGAGGATTAACAAACCGAATATTCCTAAATTAACCGTGGCTTCCAGAAGGATATTATGCGTGCGAAAATGAGGCCGGGATGTCCAATAAAACATGTCTGCGCCGATGCCTTTCAGGGGATTTTCTCTGATAAGATTTAAGGCGCTCTGGACTAATTTCATCCTAAATGTCTCCGAAGACTCTAAATCGCTTATCATAAACTTATCTATCCCCATGCCCATAAAAACCGAGACTAAGATTATCCATAAAATTAAAGATATCCAAACCAGAGAATACTCTCTTTTATTTAGTAAATGTAAAAACCATATGGCGGCTAGGCCGCAGAATAGCCCTAAAATCCATCCCCTGGCGCATGATAACATTAATGCCCAGATGATTATCAAGAGCAAAAATCCATAGAATAATTTCTTAAAAAACTTACTTTTATTAGGCCCATAGATTAAACAGGATATGACAAGGGGAATGAAACTCCCCAGATAAATGCTCATATCCGTCGGCCAGCCGAAGAAACCCCTTATCCTGTGCGGGCTTACGATAGTATCGTCAAAAAAGTCCTGTGCCTTAATGAAGAAATATGGAAAATGATACTGCAATAAAACAAATAGCGCCGCTAATGCCGCGCCTATGAATAAAAAATTTACAATGCGATTTAGACGTTCTTTATCCGTAATAAAGTTTATCATTATAAAAAATATTAAACCTAGCCCAAAGAACCTGAAGGTGTATTTTAAGGACCAAATCATCTTTGTGGACAGAAATACCGCCGAGAATAAGTGTATTATAAAGAAAAGGGAAGTTGGTAATAACAAACCTTCTGTCTTTATGACTATGCGGCGTTCAAAGATAACCAGCAATTCCCAGACAACAAGCATGAGAATTATCTCTAATACTGAAAAACCGTGTATTAAAGGGAGATTGAGACCGATATTGGCGAGGTTAAAATCAAAAGGGAGCGTAAGCGCAAATATGCAAACAGCGATAAAAATAATCCGCCGTAAAAATAGGGAGGATATCATACGGGGGTATCCTTGAAATCACTCTGCGCCAAATCCGAGGATAACTACAGGTATGGTCTTTAAAAGAATTTTTATATCCAGGCCGAGCGAACAATTATGTACATATTCTAAATCTAATCTTGACCATCTGTCAAAATCCATGATTTTCGAACGGCCGTTTATCTGCCACAGGCAGGTAAGACCGGGCAATATCCTAAGACGCTCTAACTGGCAATGGTTATAACGGACTACTTCCGAAGGAATGGCTGGGCGCGGGCCGACCAGGCTCATCTGGCCCTTCAATACATTCCAAAGCTGGGGGAGTTCATCTAAGGAGGTCTTACGCAGAAACCTCCCGCATTTAATCACCCTTGGGTCGTTCTTAACTTTAAATACGGGCCCGTTCATCATATTGAATACTTCTAGTTCTACCCTTAACTGTTCGGCATTAGTAATCATAGACCTGAATTTATACATAGTAAAAGACTCACCGCCAAGGCCTACCCTCTTCTGTTTGAATAAGACCGGCCCCGGAGAGGCGAGTTTGATTACGGCCGCAATAATCAGAAATAAAGGCAAAGTAAAGAATAACAACAGCAGGGAAATAATGATGTCGCATATTCTCTTGCAGAAAGAATAATAGCGGCTCTGACAGGCAGGCGCAGGATATGCCAGTTTGGTATCTTCTGTTCTATCTAGAGGGGAAAGTCTCGGGGCCAGATAATGCACATCTATGCTTGTGCCGGGTGAATAAGTAATTTCATCCATCGCAAATAATTACCTATTACAAATCCTCTTTTTTATTAAATAATCATTGCCTCAAAGAATTTTCCCAGAAAGAAACCCAAAGAGAGGAAAGAGATAATGCCAAAAATCCGCTTAAAAGCACAATCGTCGTTCTGTTGGGAGACACCTTGTCTTGTTTTGCCGGCTCGATGGCACAGGCAGCAATACTCATCCGCAAAGCCCCTTTCTGTATCATCAGCATATTAATCTTATTCAGGTATTCGGTATTTAATGAATAACGCTGTTTTAATTCTTCCAGCCCTCTCTTGATATGGGAAAGTTTGACTTCCTTCTCCTCTGAAGGGATATTAGTATCCTGGGAAATACTCTTTAGCATCCTCTCCTGCGATTCCATCCTGTTGCTTAACTTAGCCTGGTACTCTTCTGCAAGGGTAAAAACATTACTCAGAGAATTCCTGTCTATCTGCGCGGCTTTATCGATTAAAACTTCAGCCCAACAATTAGCTATATCTTTGGCTAATTTCCCGTTGGGTGAGCTAACCAAGAGATTTATAGCCGGGGCATAAATAACATCAGTGATATATGACCTCTCCTTGACTAAATCTATTTTTAATATTTTTTTTAGTTTTCTTACGGTAAATCCGCCTCTGGCCTTTTTATTTAGCTCTAACCTGTCTATAACTTTCTGGATAACTTCCGGGCTCATCAGTAAATTCACGCAATTTTTTACGCTTAAAGTAGGCAGGTCAAAATCCTGCGTCTCGACAGGGGACTCATACATAACAAAAGCTGCTGTCCTGGATTTATAGGGATAGTGCATTACCACTACTGCCTGGGCAACATATATGTCCGGCAAAAAGATGCTGACTAATCCAGCCAGCACTATAGATAGAATAGTAATACTTGCGATCTTTTTTTTATTTCTAATAATACCTCTGGCGTAATCCCCTATTGTTTTCATCCAGGTCCCTTTTTCTGCGCCGTGAATACAAAAATATTATATCATTCGGGATGCCTATTGTCAAAAAGAACAAAGGCTACACGCATAGACTGGCTATATTATCCTGTTTTAATTGCCGGGCAAAATATTCTCTATAAGGCCCGTTTTGGCTTAAAAGCCGCGGATGCGCATCTATAGTAATACGGCCCGGTCCTTCAAGGAAATATACCATTTCGGTCCTACTGATTGTAGAAAGCCGATGGGAAATAAGAATTAAGGTAGCGTCCTTAAGCGCGTTTTTAAGGTTATCAATTATTTCTGCCTCAACCTGCGCGTCCACCGAAGAGAGCGCCTCGTCTAAAATGAGAATTTTCGGTTTCTTAATTACTGCGCGGGCAATAGCCAGGCGCTGCTTCTGGCCTTCGGATATCTTACAGGCATTCTCTCCAATAACCGTAGCGTATCCCTGAGGCAGATTATTTATAAAACCATCAATACAGGCAACTTTTGCCGCTTCCGAGACCTCTTCAAAAGC
>CAYOMI010000103.1:0-5944 GCA_964405005.1 uncultured Planctomycetales bacterium
TAATAAACCTTATAGTATTTCTAATCTTACGATAGGCCTCGGATAGACGGGATAAAATCTTCGGTGAAATGCGTATATCCTCATTATAATCGCTGGAAGCAACCCAGAGCCGTAAGATATCTGCGCCATAATCCTTAATGATATCGAAGGGAGAAATTACATTGCCTAAAGATTTAGACATTTTTCTTCCTTCGCCATCAACCACAAAACCATGGGTTAACACGCTTTTAAAAGGCGGGATTCCATCAATACACATCGCTGGTATTAGCGAAGACTGAAACCAGCCGCGGTGTTGATCAGAGCCTTCCAGATATATTGCACAAGGAAACTCCAGTTCTTTTCTTCTTTTCAATACTGCCTGATGACTTACTCCTGAGTCAAACCAGACATCCAGGATATCCAAGCCTTTAGAAAAATCGTTATGTTGACAATTAGGACAGGTAAAATTTTTAGGCAGAAAATCTTTAATCTCTCTCTGGAACCAACAATCAGAGCCTTCCTTAGCAACATATTGTTTAAAATTATCGATGACCTCGGGAATTAAAAATTCTTCATGACAATTATTGCAAACTATTGCGGGAAGCGGAACTCCCCAGTATCTCTGCCGGGATAAACACCAGTCCGGCCTTAATTCTACCATGGAGGCAATTCTTTCTCTACCTGCTTCGGGAATCCAGAGAATATTATTTTTTATTACCTCAAGTAACCTCTTTCTCAAATTGTTATGGTCAACATTCAGGAACCATTGTTTAGTTGCCCTAAATATCACCGGACTTTTACAGCGCCAGCAATGCGGATAGGAATGCTCTACCTGCGTACAAAAAAGTAAAATTCCCAATTTTTTTAGTTTTTCAATAATTAACTTATTGGCTTCATAAACATTTAATCCTTTGAACTCAAGTGCAGTAGCATCAAAATTTCCTTTTGCATCCACCGGCATAAGTATATCAAGTTTATATTTTACCCCCGTTAAATAATCCTCCATACCATGGCCAGGAGCAGTATGCACTAGACCCGTTCCTTCTTTTTTTGAAACATAATCTGCCAAAACGACGCGGCCTTGTCTTAATTCCAAAGGATGGCTATAGGTTAATCCTTCCAATTCTTTACCTCTGATTTCCTTTAATATTTTGTATTTATCTATACCTATCTGGGAAAATGTTTTTGATAACAAATCTTTAGCGAGAATCAAATTTCCTTTGTCTGTCCTAACATAAGAATAGATAAAATCCGGATGCGCAGCCACTGCCACATTGGCAATAAGTGTCCAGGGCGTGGTTGTCCAAACTACTAAGTATGTATCACCATTAAATTCCTTATACGCATTCAATTTGAACTTAACATATATGGAAGGGGAAACATGGTTTTCATATTCAACCTCTGCCTCAGCAAGCGCGGTTTCGCAAATAAAGCACCAATTAACTGGTTTAAGTCCGCGATATAAATAACCTTTTTTAATCAAGGTATTAAAGGAACTGACTATACTTTCTTCATAATCAGGCGTTAAGGTTAAATAAGGATTATCCCAATCACCAAAAACACCCAGGCGTTTAAATTGTTCTTTTTGGACAGAAACATAATGCATAGCATAATCATAAGCCTTTTTTCTGAACTCTACCTGACCAATCTGGTACTTGTTTATCTTTAACTCTTTGAATAACTGGTGTTCGACTGGCAGACCATGACAATCCCAGCCAGGAACATAGGCGCAATTATAACCCTGCATAGTCTTATACTTAACAATGATATCTTTCAAAGTTTTATTCAAGGCATGACCAATGTGGATATCACCATTGGCATAAGGTGGACCATCATGAAGAATATATTTGGATTTACCTTTTGACTTTTCACAAATGAGTTTATAGATATTCCTATCCTGCCATCCTTTTAAAAACTGAGGCTCCCTGCTAGGCAAATCTGCCTTCATAGGAAAATCGGTCTGGGGTAAATTTAAGGTATTTTTATAATCTGTTTTATTTGACATACTTTCCAATAATAATATTTAAATCTTTTTTTAGTTTATCCGAAATAAATTTTTTATCCGTAATGATTGCATACTTAAGGGCATCGCGACAAACACAGGTTCTCTCTCGAGGAAGATTTTTTATCAACTTAGAGAGTATCTCCTTAGTATTCTGAATATTCTTCTGTAGGTTCTTAACTACCATATCCACACTGATGGTTTCATGCTGTGGATGCCAACAATCATAATCAGTTACTGCTGCTAAAGTAGCGTAACAAATCTCTGCCTCGCGGGATAATTTTGCCTCTGCCATATTAGTCATACCGATGATATCCATACCCCAACTGCGATAAAGGTTTGATTCAGCGAGAGTAGAAAATGCAGGTCCTTCCATATTTATGTAAGTTCCATCAGGATGAATATTAAATTTTGCTGGTCTGGCTACCTCGTATCCTGCTTCATATAATAATTTGGCTAGTTCTTTACATACTGGATGAGCAAAGGAGATATGAATACATAACCCCTGATCAAAAAAAGTCATTTTTCTGGCCTGATTAGTGCGGTCAACATATTGATCTACAATTACAAAGTCCAAAGGCTTAATCTCTTCTTTTAGACTACCGCAAGTCGTTACTGAGATGATACGCTCTACACCTAACTTTTTCATCGCAAAGATGTTTGCCCGGTAATTAATCTGACTGGGAGACAGACGATGACCTGCTCCATGTCGCGGTAAGAATACCACTTCTCTACCTTCCAGAGTTCCTATCTGAAATTTGTCAGAAGGCTCACCAAAAGGCGTACTTACTGATACCTGCTTGACATTTTTAATTCCTTCCATTTTATATAAACCGCTACCTCCAATAATACCAATGCCCCCCATAATTACTCCTTTTTAGATAACTCTTCCGCGCGTTTCTTGGCGGCTTTTACGGCTTCAATCAGTGACTTGGTTGCATGTAAAGCATCTAGACCGGCTAATGTGGTGCCGCCTTTAGACATAATTTGTTTTTTTAGTTCAGCAGGCATCAATTTAGTCTTTATCAATAATAGTTGGCAGGCATTGCCTGTACCTGACGCTAAAAAAACTGCCTCTCGATGGTCAAAGCCGGATTCCTCCGCAGCTTTTGTCAAAGAAACAATAAATTCCTTTTTGAATTCTTCGGGATTTTTATTTTCCGCCAGGACTGATTCAATAATATCAAAATAAAAACCAGGACCGCTCCCTGATACTGCGGTAGCAGCAGACATTTTTTCTTCTTCTATCCTTAAGGTCTTACCCATATAATCAAATAATTCCTCAACAAAATCAAAATCTTCCTCTGTAGCAAGTTTACCTTTTGACAAACAAGAAATCCCCTCACCAATCATTATCGCCATATTTGGCATAACTCTTACAACTTTTGCTTTTTCTAAATATTTCTCAATATACCTCGTGGTTATTCCCGCGGCAATAGAAATTATTAATTTACCTGCTGTATAATTTCTAATTTCCCCTAAGAGCACATCAAAATCCTGCGGTTTTACCGCCAATATAAGAGTATCGACTTTATTTACTAGGTCAATATTGTCTGACACAACCTCTATACCAGATAAATTTCTTGTTTTATCCTTATCTTTATCAAAGACCAAAACCTTGTATTTGGTCTTAATCCGCTCACAAATTACTGAACCCATATTACCATAACCAATAATTCCAATCTTTTTCATTATCCCTCAAATATTGCCCTGCCTAATCTTAACATATTTGAACCCTCTTCGATAGCCACTTCAAAATCATCAGTCATACCCATGGATAGAATTGGTAATTGGTAATTGGTAATTGGTAATTGGTAAATTCTATCTCTTAATTCCCTTAATAACCGAAAATAAGGACGAGTTTCTTCGGGATTGTCAACAATCGGGGCGATAGTCATTAAGCCTTTTATAGTTATATTCTTTAGCTTTGAAATCCCTTCTATAAGTTTAAATATCTCTTCCGGTTTTATGCCGAATTTTGTTGCTTCGGGAGATGTCTTTACCTCAATTAATATATCCTGGGTTTTGTTGATTTTTGAAGCCTGTTTATCAATCTCCTCGGCAAGATGCAGACTATCTACCGACTGAATCAGGTCAAAGATTCTTACTGCCTCTTTTACTTTATTAGTCTGTAAGTGCCCCACCATGTGCCATTTTATAGTTTGTAAGTTCACGAGTTCTTGAGTTCGTAAGTTGTTATATTTAAAAATGGCTTCTTGGACTTTATTTTCGCCTATATCAGTTATACCTGCAGCAATTACCTCGCTTATCTGTTCTGGGGTCCTACTTTTACTTACAGCAACAATGGTTATTTGCTCTGGTTCATGATTAATCTTGGAACAAGCCCCTACAATACGATTTTTAATCTTTAAAATATTTTCTCTAACCATTAATAAAAATTTCTTTTAGAGTAAGTATTATACACTAGAATTAAATGTGGTCAATTAAAAGTATTCCTGATATACCTCTTTGACTCTGTCAATGATTTTGATAATAGGATTATGAGGGCAGGCGGCATGCGTTAGATATTTAGACCGTTTAGGATATATAACTGTACTAATTATACCTAAGGCAGTAAGATAATTTAAATATTTATGACCTGAAAGGTCATTATTTTCATTAACGAGTGGAAGCATATCAGGTTCATTAATCCGACCCAATCTTGCAGATATACCCAGATTATTTTCCAATATTTCTAGAAAACCATCCAGCAACACAGTTCTTCCGATAACAAAAAAACCACTCACTTCATTTAAATCTATTTTTTTTTCTATTGCATCTTTTATAGTCTGACACATCGATTTTGCCTTAGAAGTTAAAATCTCACAAACCAATTTCTGTTTTATCGGCTTATAGACATCGCCTTTCCTAATTAAAATCTCTTTATCTTTTTCCGTCAAATCATAATCTCCCACGATTCCATACGACCTTTTCACATCTTCGGCTAATTCAAAAGGTATCTTTAATGATTCCTCCAGCTGCATACTTAGATCGTCGCCACCCATTAGTAAAATTTCAATATCCTGGAGTCTGCCGTCTTTAAATATAAGCACCTCTGTTATATCGCTACCTATATCGCAGAATATACCTATACCATTTGTATATTCTTTACTAAATATAATCTTACTTGTAGCTAAGCCAGAGAAAAATAAGTTTCTTAAGTCGTATCCTGCCTGACGAATGACTCGGCTAAAACTCTGCAGCGAAGATACCTTAGCGCAGATTAAATATAAATCAACTCCTAATCTGTGGCTATATAACCCAAGAGGATTAGAGATATCGCTTTGATAATCTATAGCATAACTAAAAGGTACCTCTTGAATTATTTCTTCTTCCAGATCTGAGCCTAATATACGTGCCTGTTCATTTGCCTTTTGTATGTCAGAAGTCGTTATGACTTTATTGCCTCTTTCTGCAAGGGGAATAATGGCATGACTATGCTTAGTGATTATGTCCTGGCCGGAGATGTTAGCATAGATAAATTTTATGTTTATACCGGATTTATCTTTCAGGTTTTTAAGGACCTTATTTATGGAATTTAGTAAGGCGATGGAATCTACAATTATGCCCCTTTTAATGCCTTTCGTGGGCATGCTGTCTATATAGATATTAACAATGCGTCCTTTTTTTATTTCCGCAAGGACACCGGCAATTTTACTGGAACCAATATCTAATGCACAGATATAGCTACTTAACATTCTTAAATTTTATCGTAGGTTCTTTAAACCTTAATTCGATATACTCTATATTAGCGGATTCCTTTATTATCTGGGGCAGAAGACGTGCCAGAATATTAATCTTATTTTTAATATTGCTTTCTCCCAAAATAATCTCTATGCCCGATATCTGGGGCTTAGGTAAATCTAAAGAAGTCAAAGGAATAAGAAGGAAGAATGAGGCGCTGTTTGCTTTTGCTACATTAATAACGGTTACTTTATAATCCTTTAAATCTCTATTTGACTT
>CAYOMI010000104.1:0-5857 GCA_964405005.1 uncultured Planctomycetales bacterium
TTATAATTTCTTTTTAATGACTTGGCTAAACTGTAAATCTTGCGGTTTTTTTCGCTTAAAAAGAAGATTTCATTCCAGATAGGCAAAAATTCAGCATAACCTATTTTTAAATTCAATATCTCCTTTACTTTTAAGAAAAAATCCAAGGGTTGAATCTTACCTTCTTCAAAAAGACTGGTAATTTCTGAATCAAAAAAAAGACTAAATATCTCTTTTGCGCTTTTATCCGTAAACTTAGATATCCTATTAGCCGCAATCATATGGTTGAAATCTATCACGACATTTCCTAAATCAAAAATAATAGTTTTTATATTATGATCTTCCATTAGTTTCCTTTATCCTTTGTTTTTTTAAATAAATCCAGAAATCTATCTTCATATTCTTTATAGGCATTCCATCTGTCAAGTTCCGCCTTAAGTTCATTGGCTTTTGTTATATCGAACTTTGCCTGCTTAAATAATTTTTCAATTTTGTCCTTCACAGAAAGGGGTAATTTAGTAAGTTGACTCAAGGATTTCTTTATTTTTTCTATCTCTTCTTCTCCAATTGGCGTTGCCGCCTGCGGTCCCAAATTAAGATATTCTAAAAGTTTATTAATCTCATCATCAATAATCTGTGCCTGTTCAAGAAGGCGGCTAAAATCTATTTTTATGTTTAAAATTTTGGATAAGGCATCCAGTACGGCATAGGAAGCCTTGGGATTTTCAATCTGAATAGTATAGAGGGGAATTTCGCCCAATAAACAAAAACCCTCAAACCCCTCTTTCTTAGCCATCCCTAAGAATAAACCGTTCATCCCGCTAATCTGTCCTTCGGATAAGAACTTAAAATCGTATTTTTTTAGCTGGGTATTAATTTCCTCAGAGGTGCTGCTAAACCATACCTTAGGGTTTTGCATATGTTCTATAGGCTGGGGCATAGCTGCAAAACTAATAATCATTTTTACCTTAAAATTCTTGGCAAGTTGGATTATTCTCTTAGAATAGATATCAGCCTTGGCCAAATCCGGTTGGGCATTACCGATAAATATAATTAAATCATTCATACCAGTGGTATTTTTCCAGTAATAAAATTTGCTTATCGGCAAATCCGGTAAACTCAACATGCCTTTCTCAATGACACTTCCTGTGATATAGAAAAAATCCTCCGAAGGAATACTAGCAAACTCTTCTGCCTGCAAATTCTCCACCAGATACTTTGCGCTCTTATAGGCAACCTCACCCATTCCCGGCCAAGCAACAATAAGATAAGGATTTCTTAACCTTGGTCTCTTGCTAATCTTAATGCCTTCCATAATACGTATCTCCTTTTAATTTAATGGTCTATTCAAATCTAAAATTCTTTAGAAATATTTCTAACGCCCTAGCTCCCTTATATAGATTATCTATCTTTACATATTCATTAGTACTGTGGGCACAACCCCCGCAACCAAAACCCGTGGCTACTGCAGGTATATTTTTATATTGAAAAAATGTCATCACTGTTGCGCCTTCTGAACCTTTTACAAATGGTCTTTTACCAATTCTCTCAATCGCCATAGCAAGGTATTTTACCAAAGGGTGAGCTTCTTTTATGCTGTAGGGTTTCTGAATTCCTTGTATTTCTATTTTGAACCTGCGAGTATATTTTTTAATAATTTTCTTTAAATCTGCCAATACTGTTTCTTCGGGCATGCCCGGTAAAATTCGGAAGTCCAGTTCAAATTCACACCAGTCAGCAACTATATTAACCTTATCGCCGCCTCGTATAGTACCGATATTTACCGTAGGTGGTCTTAGGTATTTATCTTTAGTATACACAAATTTGAATGACTTCAGTTCTTTAAGTATATCTACAGCAGCATCAATGGCATTTACTCCCCGCCAGGGATAAGCTCCGTGTGAGCGTCTGCCATGAATCTTCACCTTAAGATGAATTAAGCCCTTCTGGGTAATAATAATATCAAAATCATCTGCATCTAAGACTACTGCTGCATCAGGTTTTAATATATCTTTATTCAATAAAGGAATTAGTCCGAGGTCTGAGCCTGTTTCTTCATCGCAGGTGGCAGCAAAAATCAAATTATAATTCAGGACTATTTTATCCTCAATAATGCTATTTATTGCTTCTAAACAACAGGCTAAATTTCCTTTACAGTCAGTTGCTCCTAAACCATAAATTTTACCTTTATAAATTTTTGCAGAAAAAGGGTCGATTTTCCAATTTTGTCCTTTAGGCACAGTATCTAAATGGGGAGTAATGAGTAAGGAATACTGCTTATTCCTTCCTCCTAGTCTTGCCACCACATTTGAGCGCCTTTTTTTAAATTTATAAATTATTGGCCTTAATCCCAAGTCCTTAATATAATCTTTCACAAAATTAGCAATGCAGAATTCATCTCCTGGAGGATTCTGTGAATCTATCCTGATTAATCTTTGGGTAAGTTTTATGAGTCTTTTTTTGTTGACCATTTTAAAAACTTATATTTAGACTTACTGCAGCGGCCTCCACATCAAATAATTGCCCTTCCAGATTAAGCCAAATTCTCTTGTTAATAGGAATATCTAATCCCAAAATTAACCCTATATCTTTGGTCAGGTCTGACATTTTACGTTTACGCTCTTCTTCTACCCAGTGAATGTAATCTACCCTCGACCATTTTGTCCCTATGTAAGGAGTGACCATAACTAAATCGCGAGAAACCAAAAAGGAAAATTGCCAATCATCTAAAATCGCCTTATTTTTCGTACCGCCGATGAGCCGCTTTTTAGGATGAACGCTAATGTGCTGGAATCCACAAACCAATTTGATTTTATCTCTATCATAAAACTTTAAACGAAAGCCATAACCACCCGCAAAACTCGTAGAATAATCTACTTCATCATTACCTACAGGATGCTGTTTGATATTTCCCGCCCCGCCTTTTAAATCGATAGAGAGCCAATCAAAAACGCCGTATGAAAGAAGTAGAAACTGCTGTGTACTTCTTACTTTACCGTATTCGTCTTCTAAATATCTTTTTAAAATTATATGGCTTTGCAAACCCCAAAATGCCTGTTGCTTTTTAGGCATCTTGGTTCCATAGCAGGGAGCAGCATAGCAGAAGTGAGAAGTGAGAAGTGAGAAGTGAGAAGTTAAAAATAAGAATAAACTTATAACTCCTAACTTATAACTTATAACTTTTTTTATCTTAATGGACATATCTGACACCTCGGTTTATTCTTAAGACAAAAATCTTTACCCAGTCTTACTAAGAGGGCATGGTATTCATTGAATAATTTTACGCTCTTTTTTAAATTTTTCATAAATAAATTTTGTATCTCCTTGTAGGTTGCAGCGTCTTTGATAAAATGATGTCTGGAGAGTATCCTGCGGGTATAGGCATCAACTACAAAAACAGGTTTTTCTAAGGCATAGAGGAGTATAGAATCTGCTGTTTCCGGACCAATACCCCTTACAGATAATAACTGCTGACGTAACTTTTCTGTATTGACAAGGGACATTCTTTCAATGCTACCTTTATAAAAAGTAAAGAAAAAATTTAAGAATTCCTTCAGGCGTTTTGCCTTTAGATTATAATATCCGGTGGGTTTTATCAGTGCAGCTAATTTTTCCTTTCTAAGGCGGTAAAGTCTCTGAGGACTAAAAAGTCTATACTGCTTAAGATTGACTATCGCCTTTTCTACGTTCTGCCAGTTAGTATTCTGGGTAAGAATTGCTCCAACTATAACCTCAAAGGTTGTATCTGCTGGCCACCAGTTCTGCGTTCCAAATCGAGTATATAATTTATTATAAATCAGGTTTAGTTTCCTCGTCATTCCTTAAGTTGTAAAGGATTATAATTATAGTAGGCAAATAGAGTGTAGACTGTGCCAGCAACTGAACCGGTTGAACTTCCCTTAGGAGTTATCCAACCATGGCCTGTATCCACATAGTCCTGTGTAGCGTAAGGAAGACAGCCTTCACCCTGACCAGAGGGAGAGGGGCTGGAGATAATCATCTTACCTAACTGTACCAAATAGGTATCTGCCTTAAGTTTATACCTTTCAGCTTTAGCAGGCATGTTCTTGTGAGAATAAAAATCCGCCATTATATTAAAAGATAAAACCATCTGCGCTGTCCATTCCGAAGAAACCACGCCGCCTCTGGCTACATGCCTCTGTGCTGCAAAATCAAAACCTTTAACCTTAACTATTTGACCTTCTGGTCGAACAAAAGAAACTTCCACGCTGCAATTTTTTTCCGCAAAATCCATAATACTGTCTGGGTCCATACCTATTTCTTCTAATTTCTCAGGACCAACTGCAGCAATTGACCAGGCATAAGTATCCGTGGCAATAGTAGAATCTCCTTTACCGCGTTTAATGGGAATATCACTCTTATCGTAGGTATGCTGCGCTAACCAATTCAATACTTTATCTCTTGCTATTTGATATTGTGGGTTACGTGTAACTTTATATAACATATTAAAAAATGCGTAGGCATCAAGGTTATGCTCTGTGGCATACCAGATTAGGTTTGGACCGCCGCGTATACCTCCGTCTTTATCTTCATTCTGTAATTGGATTATCTCTTTAGCAATTTCTTCCGCTAACTTTAGGTATTGGCGGTCCTGGCTTTTCTTGGTATATTGAACAATCGCAATCCCCAGCCAAATATTAGGACCACTGTGCACAACATACTCTGCAGGGGTTCCGTCATTAACATAGTAAGCATTAACAAACTCCCCGTCTATCCTTTTAGCTCTGCCTTTGAAGAAATCTAATATTTTTCTTGCATACTCATAGTCCGAAAAAAGTGTATAGACCTGCAAAACCAATGCCTGATCATAGGTAAATGCCCAATTAGCAACCTCGCTATCTCCCTCAAAACTCATCACCAGACCGGTGCGGGGATTCTGATGCACCTTTAGCCACTTATACATCTTATCAATATTTGCTTTCTCTAAGACTAACTTCTTTTTATCTAAAATAACAAGTTCCGCAGTAACCTTAGTCTCCCTCTGCTGGAGGTTGGTAAGTTGCTCTTGTAAAAAATTCTTTTCCTTATTTAATTTTTCAATTACAGCATTTAATTCAGCTGTCTTCTGGACTATCTGGGTGTCTTCCAATTTTTCCTTTTCTATTAAATCTAATTTTTCTTTACTAACTGTCTCAATGCGCGTCTGTAAATTCTGAATTTTTAACTCTAAGTCTTCTCTTTCTTTATTTATTTCCTTTATCTTCTCTCTAGCAGCACTAGATTCCTGTAAAGTATTAACCAGCTGCTTAACCAGCATCCTGTTCTTCTTGACTAATTGTGCATTTATAAGACTATTAATCATAAAGCCCAAACTCAAAATAACAATTATTGATAAAGTTGTGGGGACGAATAATTTCTTAACCCGGGCATAATACATAATCCGATTATTCTGCTTAAGATTAATTTCCTCATAGCTTAAGCCAATGAGGTATTTATTCTTATCGCCAGAAACTTCCCTGACCCAGGCAACCTTTGCCCGCGCGCATACCGGCTTTTTGACTATTGGCATATCTATTTCGAGATATATCTTTGCCTTTTGTTCTTTTAATAACTTGACCAATTCGGGACTGAAATTATTTACAGAAAGACAAATTCCTCCTTTACTTATATCCCGCGTAAAACCCTGTATCCAGTCAGATAAAGGAAGTTGGGTATCTAAACTTTCAAGCCGAAACTGCACTGGAAAAACTGAATCCAGGCGGATATACCTTCTGCGCTCCCCGGCTAAATAATCTTTATCCTTCTGCCGCATCTTCTTATTTTATCTTCTCAAGCACTATTCTCTGTTTAATTTTCTTGGCCAACTTTTTGAAAAAATCCTTAAAATCAGCGTACTCCTCTTCATAAACTACGTTTT
>CAYOMI010000105.1:0-5844 GCA_964405005.1 uncultured Planctomycetales bacterium
GACCGGGATTTGATTTGGATAAGCTGAATGAGAACTCAATTATTCAGCCAGCGCCAACCAATGAATCAAGCTATCCGGGTTTAGGGGGATTTTATCTTTATACGACACAAAACTACAATATCCAACCCGGCGCTTACAATATCCAACCCGATGGCCGCGATGAAACCATCTGGTTACATCCAGCTGATCCCGAAGATGCCCGCGCCATAGACTATTACTTTAACGAAGCAAACGATAGTTCTCAATACAATCTTAAGTCCGAGGGGCTTGAGTTTTACGACGTGGGAAAAGATATAGTGCCTCTTACTAAGGATGGGCCGGGATTTGACCTGGAAAAACTGGATGAAAATTCCATTATCCAACCCGCTCCTATGCAACCATTTAATGATGAGTTTCCCGGGCTAGAAAAAGATGTGGAACCGATCATGAAAGACGGACCGGGATTTGATTTGGATAAGCTGAATGAGAACTCAATTATTCAGCCAGCGCCTCTCGACGAGTAGAACAATTCTAATAGAGGTGGTTGTTCTGCAAAGAGCGCCTTTAAAAATAAAGGCGCTCTTTTTCAGAACTTTGACAGTTGCCTGCCCAATTTGCTCTCTTTTCCGACGATAAAGCCAAAATCACTCTTTTGTTGCCACTACAGTTTGTCTTTCTTGGTAGGATATAATACGCGATGGTGGGGCTATGCCTGTTGCCTTAAAGGCAAGGTGGGCCTTAGGTGGGAATTCTGTCCTGAAGATAATCTCTTTCCTTCCTTCGGTTAGTTTTACTGCCTTAACCTCTCTTACCGCATCAAAGACCTCTTGGTAAGAGGCATCTTTATCTATTTGCTTCAGTTTTTTATTCAAGGTGATTTTAAGTAATAGGCTCAAGAATGATACAAAGATATGAGAGACTATTCTTCTTTCTGTCCAGTGATAGATGGGACTCGTCTGGAGGTCGTCTTTTAGGTCACGAAAACTCGCCTCTATCTGCCAGAGGTCCTTGTAATATAAGGCTACTTGTTTTGATTCTAACTTTGAGTTGGTAAGCAATACCCACTTGCCGTCAAACTGACCTTCAGCCCTTAGACGTTTATAGTTTAGCTCAATCTCACCTTTGGTGATATCAATGTATTTTCTGTAGCCGTTCTTGATAATCCACTCCTTGGTAGTGGATTTTTCTATTTTTTTCTCCAGGACCTGCCTGAAGAATTCTCTCTTCTTTTGCTCTAATTCTGCCTCCTTGGGATTAAAACAGATGATATACCGGCCCTCATTCGGAACTACTATTTCTTTAACATAGAGATCGTCTCTTACCGGAAACATCCCATCTAAAGAGAGGAATTTATCTTTCTTCTCTTTATTAAACTGCCTCATTTTTACCCCTAAGATATACTCCTGCTTGAGTTCATTTAGCTTAGAGATATTGTCAGCTGAGACCATGCCCCTGTCCGCTACCCAGATGAGCTTTGAGATTTTATATTCTTTTTTGAGCTTCTCTATAGTGTAGAGGAAGCTCTTTAAATCTGAGGTGTTGCCGGGGAATATTTCGCATCCTACAGGCAGGCCTTCCTTAGTCATTAAGATTCCAATGATAAGCTGCTTTAAATCTCCTCTTTTTTCCTTGGAGTAGCCGTATTGAAGTATATCCGCATCCTCTGCCTCGCCCCAGTATTTTAAAGAGGTTGTATCAAACATTATTAAGTCCAGTTCTTGATTAAAGAGATTCGCTACCTTAAAAAACAGGTCTTTTTCTATATCTTGTTTGTGATGATAGATAAAATCTAAGGCACGATAGAGATGTTGTAATTGTAAGCCCTGCCAGTTAGGCTCATATACAGAATTTAGCCATCTGAACGTATGGTGTTCGCTGCCGGGCAAGATAAGCCTTGAGATTACCAGAGATACTATTGCCTCAGAGAGATCGATTCTATATTTGTAAGCCCTAAGGTATTTTTTAAATAACCCGTCTAAGCCAATATGCTCCCAAAGTCTTCTAAGGATCAGGATTATCCCGTATTCCTTGGCCCAGTCGCAGGCACTCTTGGCCGCATCTATTAGCTTAAGGGTCTTTGTGTAGTCTTTAATTTTATCCACGAGGATATCAGCAAGGTTTGTCTCTTTGAATAAGTCTAACCTGCCTAAGTTAGCCACATCGCGCTGTCTGACTTTACCCTGGATACGCTTATTCTCTACTACTACCAAATACTCTAATATCTTACCAGCGCTTGTCTTTGACCTTTTTATTCTTATAAACATTTGTCATCACCACAGATAATATAGCATATCTATCTTATTTGTCAAGAAAAACAGCCTATTTTAGCAAAAATATTGCACCACGATTTGGCAAAAAATAACCCTCTTTGAATACAAAAGAGGGTCAAAAACCTATTTTTCTGTCAAAGTTGCGCGATCCAAGATGTGGTGCATTATTTAAGAACGCTAAATTAATCCTCTACACTACGATACAAGAACTAACAATTATTACCGCCTTTCCTATGAACAGTAGGCGTAGCTGCACAGCTCAGTACAATGAGATGGTTGCTGGGATATGCGCACCCCGCAAGCAAGGGCGGTGAGATTAGGTCCCTGGGGACCACCGCCAGCCCATTTACAACATAACAAAGCTAAACTACCCCGCTTGTATTTTATCAATATTGTTAAAATTGGTTTCACCCAACCCTTTTTTCTGCTTACACAACTATTTCGGTTAGGTTTTTTCTCCGTCATATTAAACCTCCTTGTAGTATTTTGCTATAAAAAATCATCCTGCACAACAATAATTAACGAATAAAATTTTCATTCATATCTTAACGCCTCAATAGGGTCAAGATGCGCCGCTTGCCGCGCTGGCCACAAACCAAAAACCATACCCACAATTACAGAAAATACCGTAGCCAGCGTTATCGAAAAAGCAGAAATCTTTACCGCCCAGCCGGCAAAAATCGTAATCAAAATAGCTATACCACTACCAAGCAATATACCCAAGATACCTCCAATACAAGCCATTAATATCGCTTCCACTAAAAACTGCATCATGATATCTTTATCGGTTGCTCCGATTGCCTTACGTAATCCGATTTCGCGGGTTCGCTCAGTTACCGAAACCAGCATAATGTTCATGATACCTATTCCTCCTACCAAAAGAGAAATTGCGGCGATAGAACCTAATAACATTGACAACGTCTTAGTTGTTGCCTCCAAGGTAGCTTTTATGTCTGCCATATTTTGAATCTGAAATGAATCTTCTTCGTTTTTATCAAGATGGTGTTCTTTTATAATAAGCTGTGAAATTGATTCTTGGGCTGATTCTATTAAATCAGCGCTTTTCGCTTCCACGGAAATAGAGTCGATATACTGTTTTCCAAAAACTCTGTACATCGCAGTAGTAACCGGAATGACAACTATATCATCCTGGTCATGCCAACCAGCCCCACCTTTCTCGGGTAAGATACCGATTACTCTAAAATTAATCAAATTAATTTTTATTGTTTTCCCTACAGGATTAGAATCTTCAAAGAGTTCTCTGGCTACGGTTACGCCCAGCAATGCTACTTTCTCTCTCATTCTTACTTCCTGTTCGGTAAAAAATCTTCCTATGGTAGGTATAGATGCACGCATGGGCGCATAATTTACTCCCACCCCCTCAACTCGAGTATTCCAATTTTTGTTGGCATAAACAAGCTGACCGCGTCCGGTTACCGAAGGATAAACCCTTTCTACCTGGTCGCTAAGTTTAGTGATTGCTGCTACATCTTGAAAGGTAAAACGGGTAACTGTCCCTGCCTCCATAGCTACTCCGTGAACTCTGGCAGAACCTGGCCTGACCATTAAAAGATTTGAACCCAAAGAAGCCAGTTCTTTTTCTATTGATTCTTTAGCTCCTTGGCCTAAGGCGAGCATGGCTATTACTGCGGCAACCCCGATTAAAATTCCCAGGATTGAAAGAAACGAACGTACCTTATGAGAAATCATCGCCGATAATGCCTGGCGCAAAAAATCGGTAAATTCTGCCCGGGCAACTTTATGACTGGATTGTGATATAATACTACCGATTTCTTCTGTCGGTTGTATTTGTTCGGCGGTTGTCTCTAATTCACTATGTTTATCAGAAATAATCCGGCCATCACGCATGAGAATAATCCGCTTTGCCTCGCGGGCAATCTCATCTTCATGGGTAACAATAACTACGGTTTTTCCTTTCTGGTTAAGTTCCTTTAAAATGGAAAGAATCTCATCTCTGCTTTTTGAGTCAAGGTTGCCGGTTGGCTCGTCGGCAAGTATAATCAGGGGGTCATTGACCAATGCCCGCGCTATTGCCACCCGCTGCTGCTGGCCTCCGGAAAGCTCATTAGGACGGTGTGAAATGCGATCCGAAAGACCGACCTCGCGAATCTTTTCTACGGCTATCTCCTTAAATCGCCGCTTTCCGGCATAGATAAGCGGCAGTTCTGTATTTTCCAGCGCACTCATGCGCGGCAGAAGATGGAATTGCTGAAAGATAAAGCCGACCAGCCGATTACGTAATCCTGCCAATTGCGCGTCATCTAAACCTTGCACTTGCTGCTGATAAAGGTAGTATTCTCCCTTATCCGGTCTATCCAGAAGACCTAAAATGTGCAGCAAGGTTGATTTTCCCGAGCCAGAAGGCCCCATAATCGCCGCGAATTCTCCTGCTTCGATTTTCAGGGAAATCTCCTTGAGGACATTAACTTCGACCCTGCCCATCTGGTATGTCTTATGGATATTGTTTAATTCAATCATCTTTTTCTTTTTGGCATAAAGGGATTTGTTCCAATATTGTTTTTTGGCAAAGCGTATTTTTTAGATTTGATGATAACGGTGTCGGTTTCGTTAAGTCCGAAGAGAATTTCTACATTATTATCATCAGACGTCCCCAGTTCCACCGTACGTTTTAAGGGCTCTTTACCATTACCTTCTTTGACCATTACCCATGTTGCGTCTTTATCTCTTTTTACTGCTTCTTGCGGCAGTAAAAGCGCGCCCTCCTTACCTTCTTCTTTAAAATCTAATGACGCATTCATACCCGAACGAAAGAAGGATGGAACCTCCTGCGGCAGGACATCGACTTCGTAAATAGTTACATTATTCACTGTCTTTGATTCATAATAGATATGCTCAACCGTTCCTTTAATTTTTGTATCCGGATAGGCATCCAGAACAACAATTACTTCCTGTCCTTCTTTAATCTTACCGATATCAGTTTCATCTACCTGAGCTCGCGCAATCAGGTGGTCAGAAAGCACAATCACCGCATCACTGGTGGTAACAGTCTGTCCTGGTTGAGTTGTGGCGACGATAACTTCTCCGTCAATCGGAGAGATAAGGGGTATGGGTTTGTAAACATCTTGCCAGTATTTAAGAGATTCTTCTCCTTTGCCGCGTGCGGCATCCAAAATAGCCGCTCTTTCCGTAGAACTCATCCAGGCGATTGTTTGTCCGGTCTTTACCCATTCTCCCTCACGAACGAGAGTTTCTTCAACCCGGCCATTGACCGGCGGTTTAACCTCCAATCGATTTTTGGGTAAAACCGTTCCGGTAGTAGAAATAAAGGATTGAATTGTGCCTCTTGTGGGCCTTATCTCCTCGGTTACCTCTTCAGATGTCCTGTCCTGTTTAAACTTAAACATAAAAACCCCCACGCCAATTACCACTAAAAACACCAATATGAACTTAATTTTTATATTGCGCATATTCCAATGTCTCTCCTTTCGCCTGAATCCACTCTGCCTCAGCTAATAATGCTTCGGCTTGTGCGTTTAAAAAGCTTTTTTTTGCGCTCACGAGATTATCTTCAACAATTATCCAGTTGTCAAAGGTTGTAAACCCTATGGAATAC
>CAYOMI010000106.1:0-5793 GCA_964405005.1 uncultured Planctomycetales bacterium
GGCATACCGCTGTTAAAAGACCTTCCGCTGGTCGGAAGATTTTTTGAGTATAAAAGTAAAACCCAGACCAGGACAGAGCTGGTAATCTTTATAACCCCTAAAATATTACAAAGATGAACTATCTAATTTTTGATAACGAGATTTATTATGATCTAGACGGAAAAACCGGGATTCTCACTAAGGATAAGATAAATTCTGTTTTTGGCTTATCTCAAGAGTTTTCTGTGGCAGTAATAGATACTTTACAAAAGCAGGTAGCTGTCCCGGAAAAGTCTCCTTCCAAAAGAGACGAGGTGATCGCTTCAAGTTTTACCGGCGAATACCTTACTCAGTCTGAAAGAATTGCTCCTAACCTGTTTCAGGTTATTGCGGCTGAGAAGACAAAAGTGGCTGAGGTCTATAAGCATATTGGCTTTGAGAGAATAAGGCAGCTTGTGCCTTATGCAATAGCTTTAAGGGAATTCCTTAAGGCAAATAGCCTTCTTGCCCAAGATAAGCCGATAGTCTTTCTTGACCATATGACTAACCAGGTCCTGCTTACTATTTTTAATAACGACATATTCACCACTCCCAGGCGCCTGTCCGTTGCAGTGAAGAGGGTAGTTTCGGAATTAACCAGAAGCGAAGAGAATTACAAGGCGTTGAATAAAGATAAGGAAGGGATAAGTTTTCTGATTGCTACCAATAATAAGGAAATTGCGGATGAGATAGTTTCAAGCGGGATAGAGACAAAAGAAAACATTGTTTTAATGCCTGAGGCCTTTCCTGCGTTAAGCGGCCTGAAGCAGGGAAAATTCTCTATGCACTATATGCTTCCCGAGCAGTTTATCCGCGTAAGAAAACTTAAAATCTTAAGAAAACGCCTTTTTAGTTTCGGGATAATGAGTGCGCTTTTTTCCCTTCTTTTGATTATGTTTTTCGGGACCCTAGGTATATATAGAAACGCATCTTTATGCCTAGGGCAATTACAGACAAAAACATCCTCTGAAGAGAGAGCATTAAAGCAGCTCTACAGCGTAAAGTATAGAGATATTTTAAGGCATAAGAAAAGACCGGATTTTGCCTATCTGGTTAATTCTTTTATGCAGGGACTTCCTTATGGCTATAAGCAGGAGTCAATCAGCATAAGGAATATTGCTAGTGGCTCTTACAGGTTTGAGGCAATACTCTCCCAGCAAACAAGGTATGGGTCTTCTAATAAATTTTCTCTTCCAGCTGCATTTAAGAAGGCAAGAGTGGAAAACATTTTAATCAATGGAAATCCCGGGTTAAGAATTACCCTGGATATCCGCTAAAGAGAAAGGAGGCAAGACGCATGTCGTATATCATCGGAAAAATCACGCGCAAGGTCAGCAAGCAGCACAACGAATATTTTGTCGGGAAAGTTTGTAATCTGCCTGTTCGGGCGTCCTGGGCAAAAAAGGGGCAGGATGATTTGTGCATCTTCTTGGATAATCAGAAGATTGATTTTCTTTCTGAGCAGAATAAATCCGTGCCTGAGCCGGGTCCCCAGGAAGAAGATAAACAACAGGAGTAACTAAATGCGGGCGGGTCAACCGGCTTATTTTAGGAGCCGTTGATCCCGCCTGCGCTTGGAGTCCTATGCGGATAATAACTTATTTATTTTTGATTTTAGCTTTAATCTTATCTTTTGGAATCTGGCGGATATCCTTAAATGCGCATCTGGTTAACAGCCAGTTAGAAACAGCGGAAAAAGAAGCTGCTAGAATTGGGCAGGAAGCCAAAAATCTGGCCAAGTATAAAGACGAAAAGCCTGTTTCCCTTGAAGAGCTCTATCCGGGAATCTATAGCAACATAAAAGAGGTCTGCTCTTATTATCAGGCTGATTCTGAAATTAAGCTTACAAATGCAAAAGAGCTCCAGAGCTTAAGGGAATCTTTTAAAGAGTCGCAGTACAAGGGAATAAAATACGCGGATGTTTCCGTCAGGGTTGACCTTAAGAACCAAAAAGATGCCTATTTAATCAACGTACTTTCGCGGATGATAAAAACAAAGCCCATTGAAATCTTAGAGCTTATCTTAGAAAAAGATAAGCTTAATTTAACCCTGCGTCTTTACGGGGCCTAAAAGGAGGGAAATCTAAAGATGAGAAGAATTTTAATTTTAATAGCAGTTTTTACAACTATTACTGCATTTAGATCTGGCTGGTGCGAGGATAATCTTCTGGCAATAGATGTTATTACTGACAAGCAGGCAGCTGTTGAGCCAAAAGATAAAACCGTGCAGGAGAATCCCTCTGCCACAGAGAAGCCTGTGGTTAAAGAAGAGATAGAACCGGCTGATGGCAGTGAAGAGGACCTTGCAAGAATAAAGGCCTATCACGAGGTTTTTGACAACAAACAAAAGGAGCTTGAACTGATTAAGCTTGACCTGGAGAAAAGCAATCTATTGTTAAAGAAAAAAGAAGCAGAAAAAGAGATTTTTCAGATTGAAAAGCTCCTGCCGCAGGGGAAAAAGGAAGATATCAGCGGTTTTGTCCAGGGCTTAAAAGAGCCGCTGGTAGATGCATCTGACATAAAAATACAGCTACTTCTTGTAAGCGATGATTTAAAAGAGGCCCAGATCAGCTTAAAAGGCATAAATTACGCTTTTAAGGAAGGAGATAATATTGCCTCAAGGCTTGATGCGAAAAAAATAGACCCTACCGGCATTACTTTTAAACAGCAGGACGGCTCAGTTTTAAGGATTAACTTTGTAAACTAAGATGCCTGTACAAGAGATAGGAAATATCTTACTGAAGAGCAAAGTAGTTACCAAAGAGCAGCTTGACTTTGCCTTGAATATCCAAAAGACGCTAAAGCCTGACCAGAGATTAGGCAGGATCCTGAAGTATTATAACTTTGCCGAAGATGAGGATGTAGCCAGGGCTTTGGCCAGGCAGGTAGGCTGGAGGTATTTTAATAAAAAGTATATTATCAACCTTGCAGTAGCTGAAAAAATCGGCTTGGATATCCTCATAGACAGGGTATTTCTGCCTGTGGAAACAGAAAAGGGTTTGTGTTTTGTTTTTGCCTATCCTTTTGATACAGAAATAACCGACCTTTTAGCAAGCGAGGGTTTAAGCGGCAAGGAGTATTACATCGGCAGCGAAACCGAGATCCGCAGCCGCCTGGAGTTGCTTAAAAAACAGAAAAAAATCAAAGAGACTGAAAAAAGAATCAGCCAGATTAAGGAATCCGGCGTTGTGGGCAATGAACTAAAAGAACTCCTGGATGAGTTGCTTGATGAGGCAATTATCCGCAATGCCACAGATATCCACATTGAGCCGGAAGAAAGAATCTCCACTGTTCGCTTTAGAATTGACGGCATTCTTTATTTTAGGCTCTGTATTCCCTTAGAATGGCACAATAACTTAATCAATGTGGTCTTCAGCCGTGCAGAGATTACGGTAAGCGATTTTTATAAATTCCATGATGCCAGATTTGAGCATAAATATTGCGATCATCCTGCGGATGTCAGGGTATCCTGCATTCCTTCAATTTACGGTCCGGCGCTTGTCTTGCGGCTCTTAAATGTAAATAAGACCCTGATTACTTTGGAGAATCTGGGTTTTCATAAAGCACACTTTGATACCATTAATAGAGTGATTGCCAAACCCCATGGCATCATCATTATTACCGGCCCTACAGGAAGCGGAAAAACCACCACCCTTTATGCCATCTTAAACCAGCTTAAAAGCATCTCAACCAAAGTGATTACCATTGAAGACCCGGTAGAAATCAAGATGCCCTTGATAAATCAGGTGCAGATTAATGAAAAGCAGGGGATTACTTTTAGCCATGCTACTAGGGCATTTTTGCGGCATGATCCTAACATCATTTTAATCGGTGAAATTAGAGACCCTAATACAGCAGAGGAGGCAATCCGCGCAGCTATTACCGGACACCGCGTACTATCCACTTTGCATACAAACACTGCCGTAGACTCTATATACCGGCTGCATGACTTAGGCATAGATTTACCGCATATTGCAAACAGCATACTCTGCGTTATCTCGCAGAGATTAATCCGAAAACTTTGTGTTTTCTGCAAAAGAAAAGTTACGGTCAAGAAAGATGATCTGCCAGAATTCTTTAGAAAACACATTAGCGAGGAAGAAACAGATGTTCGCGTGTATAAAGCAAAAGGCTGCTCAAGTTGCCAGGGAGGCTATTACGGCCGCACGGTAATTGCCGAGGTTTTATTGTTTGATGAAGATATCCGGGACTTGATCGCCTGCGGAAAACTCGATTTGCTCAGGCATAAAACTAAAGAAAAAGGGATGATAGATTTAGAGCAGGATGCAGCCCGACTGGTTAAGGAGGGTGTGACCAGCCCGGAAGAGGCAGAAAGGATAGCCGGATAAATGCATTACAAATACAGTGTCCTCTCAGAAACCGGCCTTGAAATTAACGGCATTGAAGAAGGCGCATTGTCTGTAATCAAGAACCGGCTGAAAGAGAAAAACTTTTACATTTTGTCTTTAGAGCCGGATATTTTTAGAAGCATAAGGTCGTGTTTTAAAAAGAGAAAAATCAAGGCGCAGACCTTATCTATTTTCTTTCAGGACCTGGTGAATATGCTTAAAATCGGTATTTCCATAAATGAGGCAGTGGAATCGCTTCAGGAGTCAGCTGGCGAACCCCTATTAACCAGAGCCTTAGGCCAGATTAACGAGGACTTGATAAAAGGTTTTTCCTTGGCTGTTTCTTTTGAAAGAACCAAGGTATTTCCCTGGCAGGTTGTAAGTGTCTTAAAAGTAGGCGAGAAATCAGGAAACTTAGAGCAGGTATTTACCGACCTAAGCCTTTATTATTCCCGGGAGGCGGATTTTTTGCGCAGCTTAAAAAATGCTGTAGTTTATCCTTTAATTGTGTTCTCTATGCTGATTGCCGTAATGTTTTATGTTTCCTTTAAGGTGATTCCACATTTAGAAGCGCTTCTTCCTGTTAAAGGCAGCGCCTATTTTTCAACCCGGCTGCTTTTATTTTTGAGCCATTTCCTAAAGGATTTCTGGTTTGCCTGTTTATTGCTGCCGCTAGGATTAGTTTTTATTTATCTTCGGCTGAAGAAAACCTCAACAGAGCACTTTGCGGACTTTTACTACAGGATTCCAGCCATAGGCTCAGTTGCCAAAGACGCAAGCTTGTCTGCATTATTCTCAAGCCTGGCAGTCCTAGAGCGAAACGGCATCAGCATTATTGATTCGCTCTCCTTGATTAAAGAGACAATTTCCTATAAGTTTTTGGCAAACAAAGTGGAAAAACTAAAGGATTATATTACCAGCGGTTTAAGCTTCAGCCAGGCGCTAAAAAAAGATGCTTTCTTTCCCAAGGAAGTCTATGCCGCAGTGAAAAAAGGAGAGGAGATTGGCCTGCTTGGTGACTATCTGGAGGGTTTGTCAAAATATTACTTTGATAAGGTAACCAGAAGGGTGCGTATTATTTTAAGTTTTGTCCAGCCAGCACTGTTAATCTTCTGCGCGATAGTTTTGTTGTTTATCATTTCAGCATTCATTGTGCCGGTTTACAGCAATCTTTCCAGCATTGCAGGAGGAAACATCAACTTTTGAGAGGAGGTGAAAGAGCATGAGGAAAAGAAGCGGTTTTACCTTAATTGAGCTGGTGCTGGTTATTAGCATCGTAGCGCTTCTCTTGATGGCAGTAGGCTTAACTAGCGGCATCCGGGAGAACGCCAAGGTCCACTCAGCTTCGGAATCGGTTAAGGCATTAAGGACGGCTGCGGAAAGCTACATTGCCGCAGGTTCCATGACTTACACTGGAATTACGGTTG
>CAYOMI010000107.1:0-5793 GCA_964405005.1 uncultured Planctomycetales bacterium
CTATTATTTTGATGAGTTTTGTCATCTGGGGTTGGCTTTACGCCTTTATTAATAAACGTGCAGGCTCGCTTAAAGAAGAAATAGTTTATTTAAAAAGAGTCATTCTAATGGGAATAATAGCTTTTATTATTTTATCTCCGCAGTTTATTATTGTCTTTAAGAATAGATTGGCTGTCTCATCCACGGCGAAGGCCGCCGCCTTTAATTTCTATCATCGGCCATTCGAGGATTTGTTTATACAGTCCGCCAGGCCTTTAAGTTATTTCTTGCCGGCAACTGTCCATCCCATCTTTGGGCAATTTACGCAGATGTTTATCGGGACCTCATTATACGGCGATAGTTTTACGGAGCACACCCTGTATCTTGGATGGGTTCCGCTGGTATTGGCCTTTATTGCGTTTAGACGGTTAAGAAAAAGCGGTAAGTTTTTGCAAAGCCATAATTATAGGCTTAAAAGCGAGGAAAAGTTTTACCTCGGATTTTTTGTTTTTCTAGCCATTGTGGCCTGGTTCTTTTCCCAGCCGCCGTGGTGGAAAATAGGGATGTTAAAAATATATATGCCGTCATTTTTTATGTATAAGATACTGCCAATGTTTCGGGCATATTGCCGTTTCGGTATTGTAGTGATGCTGGCGGTTGCGGTTTTGGCAGGTTTTGGTTTACGGTTTATTTTAGAGAGATTTAGAAGCGAGAAGACAAAAATTGCTGTAACTGGCTTATTTTGCATTTTAGTGCTTTTTGAATTCTGGAATTGGCCTCCCTATAAGGTTATTGATGTTTCTAGAGTACCTGCGGTCTATTATTGGTTGAAACAAGAGCCGCAAGATTCGGTAGTTGCGGAATATCCCTTAGACATCATCGGACCCAATGAGCTATACAAATTCTACCAGACTATACACGAAAAGAAGATTATCAATGGTACAATCCCCGGTACTTATCCTCATAGAATCGTTGAAGCAATCACGCAGTTATCCGACCCCAAGACCGCAGGGATTTTGAAATGGACGGGCACTAGATATGTCTTAGTTCACCGAGATAGTTATTTGGAGACAGATTTAATCAAGGATAGGCAAGATTTGGATAAGATCCCTTTTAATAAAGGCCTTAAATTTATCAGGAGTTTTCCGGCCCAGGAATGTCCACAGAAAGATATCATGTGCGTAGCTAAAAGCGGCCCAATTGATGTTTATGAGGTGGTAGCCAAGCCGATTAAACCGGAGATTAAATAAGGATGAACATCTTAGGTATCTCCTGTTTTTACCATGATAGCGCTGCGTGTCTAGTGCGCGACGGCGAGATTATTGCCGCAGTCCAGGAAGAGCGCTTTACGCGCAAGAAGCACGATTTTAATTTCCCCAGCCATTCCATAAACTGCTGTCTCGTGCAGGGGAAAATCACAGTGAAGGATTTAGATTTCGTCGTCTTTTACGATAAGCCGTTTATAAAGTTTGAGCGAATTTTAGAGACTGCGCTTAGTTATGCTCCGTCGGGGATAAGGCAATTTATCCAGGCCATGCCTTTGTGGCTGAAACAGAAACTCTGGATACCCGAGATAATCCGCAAGGAATTAGGTTATCAAGGCAAAATTTTATTCTGTGGGCATCACGAATCTCACGCTGCTAGCGCATTTTATCCTTCGCCATTTAAGGAAGCGGCGTTTCTGACTCTAGATGGTGTAGGAGAATGGGAGACTGCCAGTTTCGGCGTGGGCAAAGGCAATAATATTGAGTTGGAATATTGCCTAAAATTTCCGCATTCCTTGGGTCTTCTTTATTCTGCCTTTACCTATTATACGGGATTTAAGGTTAACTCCGGCGAATATAAATTAATGGGCCTGGCTCCTTACGGTGAGCCTAAATATACAGATTTGATTTTAAACGAATTACTAGACCTTAAAGAGGACGGCTCATTTAAATTGAATATGCGATATTTTGGGTTTTGTAACGGCCTGAGGATGACCAATCGGCGTTTTGAAAAATTATTCGGCGCCGGTCCGAGAAAGCCCGAGACAAAAATTACAGAAAAAGACATGGATATTGCTGCCTCAATCCAGAAAGTAACCGAAGAGATAATGCTGAAGATGAGCCGTCACGTCCATAAAGTTACCGGTCAGGATAAACTCTGTCTGGCTGGCGGCGTGGCCTTAAACTGCGTGGGTAACGGCTGGATTTTGCGGGAAGGCCCATTCAAAGAGATTTGGGTGCAGCCGGCAAGCGGTGACGCTGGCGGCGCGCTGGGCGCTGCGCTTTTAGTCTGGCATAAATATCTGGGCAATGTGCGCATTGCCGACGCTAGAAATGACCGGCAACAGGCTTCTTTGTTAGGGCCTAAATATAGCGATGAGGAAATAGAAAGTTTTCTGAAGAAAGAGAGCGCTCCTTATCAGAAGTTGGCCTATGCGGATATACCCAAGGTAATTTCGGATTTGATTATTCAGGGCAAGGTTATCGGTTGGTTCCAGGGCCGTTTAGAATTTGGGCCGCGGGCATTGGGCGCAAGGAGTATTATCGGCGATGCCCGTAACAGCGAAATGCAGTCTAAGATGAACTTAAAGATTAAATACCGGGAATCTTTCCGGCCTTTTGCGCCTACAGTTTTAAGAGAGAAAGCTGCAGAATGGTTTGAGCTTGACCGGGAAAGTCCTTATATGCTTCTGGTCGCGCCTGTCAGGACGGATAAGAGGATAAATATAGGCGATGGCAAAACTCATTTGCAGGGTTTTGACAAGCTGAAGGCTAAGCGATCGCTCATCCCCGCAGTGACCCACGTTGATTATTCTGCCCGGATTCAGACCATAAAAAGAGATGACCATCCGCTCTATTATGATACAATAGAGGAGTTTTATCAAAAAACTGCCTGTCCGGTAATTATCAATACTTCGTTTAATGTCCGGGGCGAACCTTTGGTCTGTACGCCGCAGGATGCCTTTAGGTGTTTCATGCGTACCGAGATGGATTATCTGGTCATGGGGGCGTATCTTTTGGACAAAACCAAACAAAGGCCGCTTAAAAAAGATATCAGATGGCAGCGGGTATTTGAATTGGATTAGGTAATGGAAGAACTTAAATTGGATAAAAAGACCCTTAGGAAATTCGGTATAACTATGGGATTGGCTTTTTTAGTTATCACCGGATTAATATTATTTAGGCATAGGCATAGCATATTACCCCCTGCCGTAATTTCATTATTATTTTTTATCTTAGCCATAATCTGGCCGTTATTATTAAAACCCATATATATCTTATGGATGAAGTTGGCCTTAGTTTTAGGTTGGGTGAATAGCCGCCTACTATTGATTACGATATTCTATTTGGTCTTTGCCCCCATAAGTCTCGCCTTGAAATTGTTCAAAGTGGACCCGTTGGATAGGGGGATTGAGAAAAGGAAAGGTTCTTATTGGAAAGAAAAGGAAAAAAAGCAAGTGGATGATAAATTATCTTATGAGAGGCAATTCTAAAAAGGAGGTAGAGAGTGGCTAAATTAGGCATCTTGAAGGAATTTTGGGATTTTTTAAAAGTAAGGAAAAAATGGTGGTTGGCACCGATAATTATCCTGCTTTTATTATTGGGACTTTTGATATTCTTCTCTCAGGGTAGCGCAGTCGCGCCCTTCATTTATACGCTCTTTTAAAGAAAGGTAAAACATGAAGAAGGTATGGATTGCGTTACTGGCGATACTTCTCTTTTGTTTATTCTTAAATTGGTATAACTCCGACCCAAAAATTATTATCTCTCATCTACAGCCCAAGATAGACGCCGCCAGGGGAGAACTCAGGTATAGATTTTATCTATTTTCTGTGTTGCCGCTTGGCGAAGCGGTTTTGTCTCCCGCAATGCCCGAGGATTTTAAGGGTCAAGCCATGTATCATTTAGAGGCAACTGCCAGGCCCTTAAAAATATATTCTAAATTTTTTAATGGCTATGCCATATTTGATTCCTATGTAGATGTCAAGACTTTAAGCCCCGTATTATTTAAACAGAAATTAATCTCTCCCGGCAAGGAAGAGGCGAATAAAGAAGTTACCTACGATCAAAAACAGGGCATCATGTATTTGAAAGGCGTGATGCGCCAGATCTTGCCTAATACACAAGACCCCATTTCTTTAATCTTGAATCTCAGGCGGATGGATTTCAACCAAGTAGAGTCTATAGATATGAATATCAATACCAATCAGAAAAATTATATGTTTAGGGGGTTCGTCCATGCCAAGGAAATATTTATTAAAGATAAAGGCTATAAGATAGCATATTTAAAAGCAGAGGTCAGAAGGCGGGATAAGAATCCTTACCACAAATCTGATGTCCAGATAGTCCTTCTAACCGGTAAGGAAAATATCCCAATTTTAATCAGGGTTTTTGCCAGCGGGATTTTAATTAACGCTAAACTAGTCGATATCAGATGATTATTCTTATATTCATGAATCTTATCGTCGGACTATCTTCATATCTATTGAATTATAGAATTATGAAATGCCGTAATTTCGTCGATTCGCTGATCTCCTGGATTCTGATCTGGTTTAGTCAGATAGTCTTAAGCGAACTCCTCCTGGGAATCTTCGGAGCCCTTTTCTTAACCAACGTCCTACTCCTTAATATAGCGGCACTCCTTTTTGTCTGGCTGATAGTAGGGAAAGAGAAGTCATCTTTTACTTTGGACGAGGTTCGCCAACCGCTTATCCTGTTACTGGAAAATAAGACTATACTTCTGGGAAGCGCCATTATCATTGGTTTTGCCCTGGTGAAGATTTATATAAACTTTATCAATCCCCCGGTGGGCTGGGATAGTCTGAATTATCATTTTACCTTTCCTGTGGAATGGTTAAAGCACGGCAATTTAGACGTGCCTATCACCGTATCCGACGACCCCAGTCCCTCGTATTACCCGATAAACGGAAGCCTTTTATTTTTATGGTTTATCTTCCCCTTTAAGAGTATGTATCTGGCGGACCTTAGCCAATTGCCGTTTTTTATTATGGCATTCTTGGCGGTTTATAATATTTCAAGAAAAATCTCCCTGAGCAGAGAGATCTCTTTTTATGCCGCAGCCCTCTTTTTCATTACCCCTAATTTCTTTAAGCAGTTGTCAATCGCTTATGTGGATGTAATGGTAGCGGCCTTATTCTTAGCCAGCATAAATTTTATCATTGACTTTAATAAACATTTCAAGATTAAAGAGTGTATCTTATGGGCCATTTCCTTCGGTCTTTTCATGGGGACTAAAACTTCAGGCATAATTTTTGGCTTGATGCCATTTTTGTTTTTTATTTTTATACTTATAAAAAATACGCAACAACTTAAATTTAAAAAAATTGTTACCTTTCTTTTATTATTTATTATATTTACGACTCTTCTGGGGGGCTTCAGTTACTTAAGGAACATCTTTGAGACGGGAAATCCCCTGTATCCTGCAGATATCCAGATATTAGGCCTAAGGGCCTTTAAGGGCGTGATGCCTTTTTCTACCTATCGCAATCGCTGGACAAACAAGGAATTGAATTTTGAAAAACTTACCTTCCACGAAGGGCTAGGCGCACAATTTCTGCTCCTGGTTATACCGGCGACATTTTTGGGTTTATCGTTATATTTAAAAAAACGAAAATGTAAAAACATAGATTATGCCATATCTTTTGTCTTATTGTTGCCATTATTCCTTTACCTATCTTTTTGGTCATTAATGCCTCAGCTTTGGGTGAGATACCTTTATCCATTTCTGGGCATAGGGGTAGTGGCTGCCTTCTATTTTTTATATTTATTAAACATACCCGCTAAATTTATCAGGGGTATCGTCTCTGTT
>CAYOMI010000108.1:0-1915 GCA_964405005.1 uncultured Planctomycetales bacterium
ATACAGCGCAATTTATGTCTATCATTATAATATTTAATTAAGGAAGCAGTCTCTTTCTTGTAAACCTCCAGGCGGGCTTTAATTGTTTCTTCTTTATCGTCTGTCCTTTGATATAAACTACTGCTACAATAATCACAAATCATATCAACCTTGGGTGGCATATTTTTAATGTGGAAATTTGCACCGCACGATTTACAAACAAGTCTGCCTGTAAGACGTTGAATGATTACAGATTCGCTAGTATCTAAGTAAAACACTATATCTATAACTGTATTTTTATGGCTCAGAAAATCATCCAAGGCCTTAGCCTGTGTGATATTGCGAGGATAACCATCTAGGATAAATCCCTTTTCTATATCTGGCTTTTCAATCCTCTCGATTAGCATCTGCGTAACCAGGACATCGGGGACGAGCACCCCTTTTTCCATATGGCCTTTGGCTTCTTTTCCTAAATCCGTGCCGCCAGAGACATTTTGTCTTAATATGTCACCAGTGGCAATGTGTGGCAAATTTAGCCTTTGAGCCAAGGTTTTTGCCTGTGTGCCTTTGCCTGCTCCAGGAGGACCCAAAAGTATAATTATCATTATCTTCTTCCCTTGATTCGACCGGACTTGATAAATCCTTCATAATGATGCATAAGAAGATGAGATTCAATCTGTTTGATAGTATCTAGCATTACTCCCACTGTAATTAATATGCCTGTACCCCCAAAAAAAGAAGCCACCAGATACGGAACTTTAAGCCAGGCCATAATGAAATCGGGAAATATTGCAATAAATGCTATAAATATAGCTCCTGCCAGGGTAATCCTAGTCATTACATAATCTAAAAATTCTGCTGTTGAAGCTCCCGGACGAATACCAGGGATAAATCCTCCATATTTTTTCATATTTTCTGCCAAATCCAGAGGATTAAATACAATCGCCGTGTAAAAATAACAAAAAAATATTATCAATAAAGCATATACTACAGTATAAAGTAGATGACCCCTTACTAGCCCCTGTGCCCATCTTTGAAATGTGGGATTAGGTATGAATGAGGCTAAGGTTGCAGGGAATAAAATAATTGACTGAGCAAAAATAATTGCTATAACCCCTGCTGTATCGACCTTTAAAGGTATATATGTGTTTTGTCCGCCAAAGATTTTTCTTCCTACGATTCTGCGTGCATATTGAACAGGAATTTTTCTTTGCCCTTGAGTTACTAGTATCACGGCAAAAATTACGCCTACAAGAAATACCGCCATAATTAGCAATGTAAAAGGCTGAATCTGTCTGTGTTTGGGAGAAAGCAAGACAAATAACTGATTTATAGCTACGGGAATCCTTGAGATGATACCTGCAGTGATGATAAGAGATATACCATTACCAATACCTCTTTCTTGAATCTGCTCGCCCAGCCACATTATAAATATCGTCCCTGTAGTTAAAGTTAATACTGTGAGAACTCTAAAACCCCACCCTGGATGCATAACTATTTTTAAGCCTTCAAAACGAGCAGGATTTTCCAGCCATAATGCAATAAAAAATGACTGTATTATAGAGAGAACTACTGTTCCATAACGGGTATATTGGTTTATTTTTTCATAACCTGAACGGCCTTCTTTAGAGAGTCTCTCCAGGGCAGGTATAACTGCAGTCAAAAGTTGTAAAATAATTGAGGCGGAGATATAAGGCATAATCCCTAAGGCAAATATAGTGAGTCTCTCCATTGCGCCACCAGAAAACATATTGATGATACCGAAAAGGGCGCCCCCTTGGGTCTTAGCAATACGGTTAAAAAATTCTGCCAAGGCCGCTCCATCAATACCGGGAGTAGGCACATAACAACCAATGCGATATATTGCAATAAGCGCGCCAGTTATAATAAGGCGCTTTTTTAAATCCGGAATTTTAAAGGAATTGATTAGCGCACT
>CAYOMI010000108.1:1925-5740 GCA_964405005.1 uncultured Planctomycetales bacterium
CGGCATTTGTAATTTTATCTGCGGCGCTTTTTGAAAATGCATGGGCACAAATAGTAATGGGATTCTCAATCTCGCCTTCACCGAGAATCTTTACCAATTTATTTCTGTTTTTAATTAAGCCTTTCTCTTCTAATAAATCCAAATTTATAGTTGCCTCTTTGATTCTGTTTAAATCTTTAAGGTTTACAATTTGAAATTCTTTTTTAAAAATACTGGTAAAACCGCGCTTAGGAATTTTACGGATCAGAGGCATCTGACCACCTTCAAAACCTAAATAGAAATCCCTTCCGGCACGTGCAGTCTGCCCTTTGCTTCCACATGTAGAGGTTTTACCATGTCCCGAACTAGAACCTCTTCCTAAGAGTTTCTTTTTCTTGTGGGCGCCCTTAGGGACATCCAGATTATGCACTCCTAAAAAAGAAGTTTCTTTAGCTATTGTCTTGGCTTTTGGTGCAGTCTTTGTGGCTATAGTTTTCTTAAGCACCTTTTTTTTATTACTTTTAAGAATCTTGTTTTTCATCCTTTACTACCTTTAGGTTTTTTAATCCATCCATAGTTGCCTTAATGACATTTACAGGATTATTAGATTTAAGACACTTAGTCAGTATATCTTTTATGCCGGCTGCTTCACAAATAGCCCGCACAGGACCAGCGGCGATAACGCCTGTTCCCTCAGAGGCTGGTTTTAAGAGAACTTTGGCCGCGCCAAATTCACCAATAATTTCATGCGGTATGGTCGTTGCCTCCAATGGCACTAAATACAACTCCTTCTTTGCCTTACTTAAAGCCTTACGGATTGCATCCGCAACTACATTTGCTTTTTCATGAGCAAAGCCTACCCGGCCTTTTGTGTCTCCTACGACTACCAAGGCGCTAAAATGAAGTTTTTTACCACCTTTGGTTACCTTGGCCACCCGGTTAATTGTGATAACCTTTTCTATTAATTCTGGCTGAGCTTCAATATTTAATTCACGCATTTAAAACTCCTATACCTTTAAAATTCTAATCCACCCTTTCTTAAAGCTTCCGCAAAAGCCTTTATTCGGCCATGGTATAAATATCCTGCGCGGTCAAAAACAATTTCACTCAGACCTTTTTCTTTTGCTTTGGCGGCAAAAATTTCACCAAAGAGTTGGGCTGCTTTTATATTTCCTAAACAAGGAATCTTTTGTCTTACCTCTTTGTTTAACGTAGATAACGAAAATATTGCTTTGTTTTTTGTATCATCTACAATCTGGGCATAGAGATTCTTAAGGCTGCGATGGACAATCAAACGCGGCCTATCGGAATTTATATGCATACCCAAACGAATTCGTCTATGTCTTTTTAATCTTAAAATTTCTTTCTTGTTCTTGTTTCTCATATCAATTGGATTCTAGTTTATTTACCAGTCGTGGCCTGAGCTTTACCCACTTTTTTCTTTATATATTCGCCTGCGTAACGAATACCTTTTCCTTTATATGGTTCTGGAGGATATATCGAACGGATTTCCGAAGCAAATTTACCGACCAGTTCTTTATCAATACCTCTTACAATTATCTGGGTTTGTTTAGGTGTCTCTACCTTAATTCCTTCAGGAACAGGAAAATTTACAGGATGAGAAAAACTTAATTGTAGATTTAAAATATTTGCCTCTGCCTTGGCCTTGAATCCTACCCCCGCTATCTCCAGCTCTTTTACATAACCTTCAGTAACCCCTTTAACCATATTATTGATAAGAGCGCGATATAACCCATGTAAGGCTCTATCCAGTTTTGTATCAGATATCCGCTTTACAGAAATCTGGTTATCCTTTATATCGATATTTATCCGTTCAGATAACGCTTTACTCAGTTTACCTTTAGGACCTTCAACAAAAACGCAATGGTCTTTAACTTCGATTTTAACGTCCTTAGGTATAATTATTGGTTTTTTTCCTATCCTTGACATAGCATTTACCAAATATAAGCAATAACTTCTCCACCTGTTTTTTGTGCTTTTGCTTCTTTGCCAGTGAGAATACCTTTAGATGTAGAAAGAATAGCTAGGCCCCTACCTCTTAATACAACAGGAACCTCGTCGCTTTTTACATAAATGCGCAGTCCTGGTTTTGATATCCGTTTTATATTGTGTATTACAGGTTTTGCGTCTATATATTTTAAATAAATTCTTAAAATCCCCTGTCGTTTATCTTCTATTTGTTTAAAATTATCGATATAATCCTCTCTTTTTAAAATTTCCAGAATGGTCCTCATCGCCTTAGATGCAGGGACATCTAAACTTTCTTTTTTGGCCATTATAGCATTGCGTATCATTGTGAAGGTATCGGCAATTAAATCGGTTCTGGACATCTCCCCCCCATTTTATTTTTGAATTTAATCTACCAACTGGCTTTCTTGATACCAGGTATTAAACCCTGCCAAGCCAGTTCCCTAAAGCAGAGACGACAAAGTTTAAACCTGCGTAAATATCCACCGGATCTGCCGCAGATATTACAGCGATTGTATTTGCGGCTAGAAAATTTAGGTGGTCTTTTCCATCTTGCTATTTGGGAATTTTTCGCCATTATTTAAAGTCTCTCCTCAACAGTTCTGAAGGGCATACCGAATAATCTCAGTAATTCTTTTGCCTGCTCCTTGGATTTGGAATTCTTAATCACGAATGTTACATCCATACCCTGGGCACGCGTAATCTTATCATACTCTATCTCAGGGAAAATACTCTGGTCTGTTAAACCGAGGGTGTAATTACCTGTTTGGTCAAAGGAATCATTAGATACGCCTCTAAAATCACGAATACGAGGGATGGCAATATTTAATAATCTATCCATAAATTCGTACATCATTGCTCTTCGCAAGGTGACTTTACAACCAATGGGACTGTTTTGTTTAAGTTTAAAGTTTGAAATTGCCTTCTTTGCCCGTCTAATAATAGGTCTCTGACCAGTAATTAAAGCTAACTCTTCCATTGCCTTTTCTAAAATTTTTATGTCCCCTAACGCCTCACCAACACCCATATTTACAACTATTTTTTCAAGATGTGGCACTGCAAATTTATTTTTTAAATTGAACGTTTGTACCATCTGAGGTATAATTTCATTTTTATATTTTTCTAATAATCGTGGTACCATACTATATTACCCCTTTACAGGCCTTACAGACCCTCTGCTTTGTTCCATCTGCTAATAGTTTAAATTCTACCCGCACAGGGCTATTACAACTTTTACATAAAAGCATTAAATTAGAAATACTGATTGGTGCTTCGATAGACACAATTCCCGCCTGCTGGTCCTGACGCGTTTGGCGTTTATGTTTTTTGACCAGATTTATTCCCTCAACCAGGGCCTTTTTATCAGTAGAAAAGATTTCTAAAACCTTACCTTTCTTATCCCTGTCCTTGCCTTTAATTACCTGTACAATATCGCCTTTTCTTATTTTAGACATTAAATCACCTCAGGTGCTAAAGATATAATTTTGGTAAAATTCTTATCACGCAATTCTCTGGCTACAGGACCAAAGACACGCGTTCCCCTGGGATTAAGCTGCGTATCAATAAAAACAATGGCATTACGGTCAAATCTTAAGATTGAGCCATCCCGACGTCTTATGGGAGCCCTAGTTCTAATGATAACGGCCTTAGCAACTTCCCCTTTTTTAATTATGGCCTCAGGTGAAGACTCCTTTATATTAACATTGACAATATCTCCTAAATAGGCAAACTTACAGTTTTTCTTACCCAGAATGCCGATTAAAGCTGCCTTTTTAGCGCCCGTGTTATCCGCGACATCTAAAATCGTACGTAACTGAATCATGGGGTTTCCTATTTTAATTCTATAC
>CAYOMI010000109.1:0-5710 GCA_964405005.1 uncultured Planctomycetales bacterium
TAGTAAGGGTTTCTTGCTGGGCATATGTTAAAGTAACCAGTAACCAGAAACCAATAACCAGAAAAATTAGAACTAAAATTTTCTTAAACATTTTGTACCTCCCGGTTTACCCCGTTAGAGATAAGGCGTCAGAGACGTCTGACGGTGGCCTCTAGCAACCCATCTCTAACGGGGTTTATTTTAATAAACTTTCAAATAATCTTAATAGTTCTGGCTTATGATTTGCCTTTGCTAACTTTTCTAGCCAGTATTTGATATATTTTATATCAAGTTTTCCTTTCTGGCGCATTAAAATCCCTTGGACATCTTCTAAATCCCTAGGACGGCTACTGGTTATTTTATGGATGATTAAATCTTCCGGTGTTACAAGTTTTACTTTCGTAGAGTTTATTTTTTTAAATCTACCCCTTCGGATACTCAAATATTCAATAGGATTTTCAGCAATGATAAAATCGCAGATACCCGTTACTTTGCCTTTTGAAAACCTCATCGGAATCACGCCGGTTTTATGAACAAATCTCTTGATACTTGAGGTAATAGGGTAAAATCCATATTTCTTAGCTTCCTTTAAAAAATCATCTATTTTCTCCTCATCAAGCATAATATTAATATCTATATCCAAAGTTAAACGTGGTTCTCCATAAATTGAAACCCCAATCCCACCCAGAACTACATAATCTATTTTAAGGCTTGACAAAAGCCCGGTTAACTTTTTCAATTGAAATTCTAAAGAATTCATAGATTAATCTTATTAAACATAAAATGAATCCTTGATAAGATTTGAACTTTGGCTAAATTTAATTTTCTAAAGGCCGTCTGGTCAGTTATATTTTGAGAAAATCGATAAAGATCCTTTAATATGCTAAAACCTTTATTCAGGCTCAGTTTCTTTAAAAATAGTTCCTGGTGTTTCCGCTCAAATTTATGGAATATATCCCAGCATTTTTGAGTTCTGGAAATTTTAAATTTGTGCATTTAGTCTTCTCTTCCAAATATTTAATTGCTTCCCTACAAGTCTCGGGCTAGTTCCGCCGTAAGATTTCTTGAGATTAACCGAGGCTTGCGCATTGAGAATATTTCTTATATCCGGACCTAATTTAGCTGAATATTTCTTAAGTTGTAGAGCGGTCAAACTGGAAATTTTCTTATCTTTGTCTAAACAATCCTTAACTATTCTGCCCACAATATCGTGCGCCTCTCTATAAGAGAGCCCCTTTTTAATCAGATACTCTACAATATCCACGGAAAATAAAGATTCATCTTTTAGTTTTGCGCTAATTGCCTCCTTTTCAATCACGATATTTTCAAATAGAGGAATAAATATCTCCAAAATATCTTTTATGGTGTCTATGGCATCAAAGAGTGGTGGTTTATCTAATTGCAAATCCCGGTTATACGATAAAGGTAAACCCTTCATCAGTATCAGCACACTAGATAGATCTGCCTGTATCTTACCTACTGAGCCCCGGATTAACTCTAAGACATCGGGATTTTTTTTATGCGGCATAATGCTTGAGCCGGTGCAGAATGAATAATCAATATCAATAAAATTAAATTCCTTGGTTGACCAAAGAATCAAATCTTCCGCCATCCGTGAAAGATGAATCGCTAGGATAGATAAGCCTGCTAAGGTTTCGATAATAAAATCTCTGTCTGAAACTGCATCAATACTATTTTCCGCTAATCTTTTAAATCCTAATTGTTTTCTTACAAATTCTCTATCTATCGGTAAACCTGTACCAGAAATGGCGCAAGAGCCTAAGGGCATAGAATCCAATCTTTCTTCTGTGTCCTGAAGTCTTTGTTTATCTCTTTCTAAACTTTCAATATAAGCGAGCATATGGTGCGCAAGCAACACGCACTGGGCTACCTGTAAATGCGTGTATCCGGGAATAATCACTTTTGGATTATTTTTGGCAAATTTTAATATTGATTTCTGAAGCTCGGTAATCAAATCTACCAAGATGTTTACTTCATCTTTTATATACATCTTGACATCCAAAACTATCTGGTCGTTTCGAGATCGAGCAGTATGTAATTTATTGGCTACCCGTCCAATCTTTTTTAAAAGCACATCCTGAATATTAGAATGGATATCCTCAGCTTTAGAGTCGAATTTAAACTTACCTATTTCTACATCCTTTAAAATAGTTTTCAGACCTTTGACAATTGTGTTAGCATCTTTTAATGGTATGATTCTTTTCTTACCCAGCATATTTGCATGGGCAATACTACCTAAGATATCGTATTTTGCCAATCGCTGGTCAAATGAAATACTCGAGGTAAACCTATCTGTCAGCGCGCTTGTTTTCTTAGGAAATCTTGCTCCCCATAGTTTTTTTGCCATTTTTGCTCCTTAGGCAACCTTCATCTCGCTCGCCTTTAGGGACAGTCCCCTGCGGGGACAGTCCCTACTGCAACACTTATCTTCTGTAAGGCATGCCCCAAATCTTGATGAATCCTTCGGCTAATTTTTGATTGAATTTATCTTCTTTGCCGTAAGTGCTCAATTCTTTCTTATATAAGGAATATGGAGATTTTCTTCCTACTGCAATACAATTTCCTTTAAATAACTTTAATTTTATCGCGCCGGTAGCGTGTTTCTGGGTTGAATCCACAAAACTATCCAGCGCTTCTTTCAAAGGAGAATACCAGAGCCCATAATAAACTAATTCCGAATATTTAAGCGAGATAATCTCCTTAAAATGCGCCAATTCCCTGTCCAGAACCAAACTTTCTAATTCTTTATGTGCAGTATAAAGAATAGTTGCTGCCGGGGCTTCATAAATTTCTCGAGACTTAATCCCCACCAGCCTATTCTCCACCAAATCAAATCTACCCACACCGTGGAATCCACCTATTTCATTTAAATGGCTAATCAGTGTTTTTAACTTATATACCTTTCCGTCTATTTTTTTAGGCACGCCTTTTTCAAAATAAACCTCAATATATCTTGGGTAACTGGACATGTGGGTGGGACTTTTTGTGATTAAATAGCAGTCTTCTGGCGGCTCCTGCTCTAAATTTTCCAATACCCCTGCTTCAATACTTATACCCCAAATATTTCTGTCAATACTGTATGGTTTTTTCTTAGTTACCTCAATGGGTATCCCATGCCTCTGGGCATATTCTATCTCTTCTTCCCGCGATTTAAACTCCCAGATTCTTACCGGTGCAATTATTTCTAACCGGGAATCAAGTATTCCTACTGTAACTTCGAATCTTACCTGGTCATTACCTTTACCTGTGCAACCGTGGGCAATGGCCTGAGCTTTTTCCTTATGCGCAATCTGAACTAAATATTTAGCAATCAAAGGTCTGCCTAAAGCAGTGGCAAGCAGATATTTTCCTTCATAAATTGCGTTTGTCTTTAATGCCGGTAAAACAAAATCATTTACAAACTCATCCTGCAAATCTTTGATATAAACTTTCGAAGCTCCTGCTGCCAAACCCCTCTCTTCTATTGCCTCAAAATCCTCTCCTTCGCCTAATCCCTGGCCCAAATCTGCGACAAAACAGATTACTACATATCCATGGTCCTTTAACCACTTTATTGCGCAGGAAGTATCTAAACCACCAGAATAAGCAAGCACTACTTTTTTCATTATAACTCCATGTTATATTTTGCGCAGGGTTTGCGAGCGTGCATTAGAAATTTTTCGGCACAGCTATTTCAAGTTGTGCACAAGGATTTACGAGGAGTGGAGGACGCTAATCCGATACAGGCTATCCGAAGCGACGAAGTAAACCGTAGTGCACGGCGAAAAATTTTAAGCACCTCGAGCAAATCCGCAGCAAAATATCAAATAGCTAATAACTTTATCAAAATCGCCTTCTGTACATGCATTCTATTTTCTGCCTGGTCAAAAACAATAGAATTTTTGCCATCAATTACATCATTAGTAATCTCTTCACCCCGATGACAAGGCAGACAATGCATAATAAGAGCATTTTTCTTAGCCAGTTTTACTAATTTGCTATTTACCTGAAAATCCTTAAATATCTTCTTTCGAGCCTCGATCTCTTTCTCTTGCCCCATACTTGTCCAGACATCTGTGTAGATAACATCAGCATCCTTTACTGCATCCTGCGGATTATGAAATAGATATTTTGTTTTTACCGCCGGCTCATAGCCTTTGGGTGTTGAGATTTTAATCTTAACTTCTAACTTCTCGCAAGTATAAATGAGGGAATTACAAACATTATTACCGTCTCCCACATAGGCCAAGGTTACTTTTTCTAAATTTTTTAGTTTTTCTTTTATGGTATAAACATCTGCCAGTGCCTGACAGGGATGCGAAAAATCCGAAAGACCGTTTATAACCGGAACCAAGGCATATTTAGCCATCTCAAACACATTTTTATGTTCAAATGTCCTTAATACTATACCATCAACATATCTGGAGAGAGTTTTAGCAACATCTTCTATAGATTCCCTCACGCCGAGATTTATCTCATCTGGACCTAAATATACGGAATAGCCGCCTAATTGATACATTCCCACTTCAAAAGAAACTCGTGTACGATTCGAGGGTTTCTGGAAAATCAAGGCCAGAGTTTTACCCAGTAATACCGAGCTAAATTTAGCTTTATCTTTTTTGAGTCTATCCGTAAGCGCAAAAATATCCTCAATTTCAGCTGCAGTTAAATCTCTTACGGAAATTAAATCTTTTTTCATCTTTTTCACCTTTAAACTTTTAAACCTTTAAACTTTTAAACCCCGCCTCCAATATATTCATTGCTTTATCAACTTCTTTCTTGGTAATATTAAGTGCCGGCATAAGCCGTAATACCTTTTCATGGGTACAGTTAATTAAAAGCCCTCTTTCAATACATTTCTCAACTATTGCCTTACCTTCAATGCTTAACTCCACGCCTGCCATCAAACCAATGCCTCTTACATCTTTTATAATACTGTATTTGTTCTTTAACTCATTTAGTTTCTGAAATAAATACTCACCCATCTTTTGGCAATTAGTAAGCAACTTCTCCTTCTGTATTACTTTTAAAACAGCTAAAGCCGCCCGGCAAATAACTGGTCCACCTCCGAAAGTGGAGGCATGCATTCCTGGACCCAATGTATCTGCAATTTCTTTCTTCACTACCATTGCGCCGATGGGTAAACCTCCTGCTAAGGCTTTAGCTAAAGTCATTATATCAGGAATTATACCGTAGTGCTGATAGCAAAAGAACTTTCCAGTTCTTCCCACGCCAGTTTGAACCTCATCTACAATTAAAAGGAGTTTTCTTTCATCGCATATCTTTTTTAATTCTAAAACAAAATTTTTATCCGCAACATTAACACCGCCCTCACCCTGGATTAATTCTAACATAATTGCCACAGTTTTATCAGTAAGAACATTTTTTACTGCATTAATATCATTGAACTTAACCACCTTAAAACCTTCGGGCAGCGGCTGGAATCCTTCTTGGTATTTTTTCTGGCCAGTAGCAGCTAAAGCAGCGAGTGTCCTTCCGTGAAAGGAATTTTCAAAAGTAATAATTTCGTATCTTCCCTGGCCGAACTTCCGGCTGAATTTAAAGGCTCCCTCATTTGCTTCTGCTCCAGAATTACAGAAAAATACTTTTCCCGGGAAACTAAAATATACTATCTCTTTAGCCAGTTTTGCCTGAGGAATATGGTAATAATTATTGGCAATAAATATTAATTTGGAAATCTGGTCTCTTACTGCCTGCATCACTTTCGGAT
>CAYOMI010000110.1:0-5672 GCA_964405005.1 uncultured Planctomycetales bacterium
AATAAATCCATCTAAATACCGGACATCTACATAATGTTTTTGCCTTGATATTTTTGTAAACCTATCACTGCCATCATGGTTTATGGTTATCTTTCCATATTCAAAGCCGACTACTTTATCTATTAAACCATTTTTACCCTGTTTACCATTACATAGATGTGATATCTGACCGGAAGATATACCAAGTGCCTTTTTTAAATTATCTGTTGATATCACGTGGTCAATTGGTGAGGTTGATTCCCATGCAACTTTGATAAGGTTAATCTCAGCATCCGTTAACTTAGTCTCGGTGTTCCCTGATATGATCCTCCACAACTCAAGAGCTTTGTTGTAATCTTCTTCTTCGGCAGTTAAAATATAGGTCTCTTCATCATAATCTCTTTTCCGCCAATTCCATACGGCTATCGACATTATTATATCAAGAAATATATTTATATTTCTTCTCTGGTTTGTGTCTATCAAACTTAAAATTTCTTTATCTTTTATAAAAGGTATCTCAACAATATAGCTTTGCCGTCTAAAATCTTCTATAATTTTCCTACAGATAATAATCTCATCGGTAACGGCATTCTGATCCTCACCTTTAGATACTCTATCAAGTTGTTTTTCTGCAACGGCTATATTCGTTTTTGTGGAGTCGTCAGTATTAAGGATAACAACCCTAGATAAGTTCTGGTTATCCTGTGCTGCCTGAACTGATGAGATGATCCATGATATCTCAGATGGTAAAGTCAATTCTTTAGCTTCTCTATTAGAGTCCAGGGTCAGATAAGTTGAGTGACTATGGAACACTGAAGTAGTTTTCCTGATGATATTGTCCATTTCATCAGATTGCTTATAATCGTCAATATATAGGATAGTCTTATCAGGAATAGGATGATAAAACAATGCTTTGTTAGACATATCCGCAACTACATAACAATTTGGGGGCATGAGATGGAACGTTTTAAAAACCGTATCTGATTTCCCCATACCCGTAGGTCCGAAGATATCAGCATGTAGACCATTGGAGTTTTTAATCATCTGATTAGCGGGCATTAGGAGAATGTACTCAGCTATATGGCGGTCTCCGATATGGAGGTCATTAAAACAGTCTAGGACGTACTTTAATGGATCTTCCTCTCTCATTATTTTATTAGCCTTGGTCCAGACCTCGTTTATTATCCGATCAGCCTCTTGATTTAACTTCTCAGCTGAGTTTTCGGTTAAAATATCGTCTCTAGGTAGATAACCACAGGCTGACATAGCTATAATCTTGATCTCGTTATCATGTAGTGGAGGGATACAATATTTAAGATTGTATTTATTTATTTCGTCTAATACATCTTCATGGGGTAGCCCCAAATTATGAGATTTTCGCGCTATCAAGAACAAAGTGTTGTTCCTTTTGCCTTCTGGTATCTGCACTTTGGTATTGCCTTTTTCATCGGTTTTTACACCAACATCTGTTAAGACCCTCTCCTCTCGTTTATGTTCTTTTAGATCCTCCATTAACCAACCAGGGATATCGGCTAAAGGTGTTTCTGGACCGTTGATCCATTGATAAGGTACGCCTGAGTAATGATTACTGGGGGATACGGCGACATATCCACCGATACATCGGATATCCATATCTGGCTTGAATCTAGTCCTATTCTTGATCTCACCGTTAATTTTTGAGTCGTATTTATAAAAATAATGATATCCTTTTCCCGTTTTTTGGCATACAGTTTTAGGATCAGATACTGCTTTATCTTCAAAATATCTTAAACCTTCAGATCCATCAATATCCAAAACAAGTATTCTGTTGATATCTCCTGTGGGTAAGCCGATATTATAATTGTCCTTCCACCTTTCCTCAATTTGAGATATGTTATTAGTGGCTTTTGATTGCCACTGTTTAGCTAATGCAGGGTGTTTTCCTGGTGATCTGCAGGAATCTTGATCTTTACAGGTACAAATACCATTTTCATCTAAACCATATACTGGAAATATTTTGTAATTATACTTTGCAAGTTCCAACGCGCCTTTTAGTATTGTTTCTTTATCATTAAAATCCATTTTTTTTAACCTCCAAATACATTACTATTTTGAAGGAGATAAAATATATATAATCGATAGTTTTATATAGTAGAATAAGTATATATATATTTTATGTTATATTATCCTATCTCCCAACTTGGAAGGCTGCTACCTTCCATTTATTCTTTTTTAAACTTTATAACTTTTACAATTTCATCTGGATTAAAGTTCTTGTTAATTAATCTCCAAACGTTGATGAACTCTTCAAGGGTAGTGTGGCCTTCAGCTCGAATATCCTCTTCTGAAATATCACCTAATTTTTCTTGATGTACCTTTAGGATCTTAATCTTGAAGAGTCCATGTTTTCCTCTCCCGGGTTGGACGGTATATGATCTTCCCACGCTATAAAACGAGTTTATAGACCTTCTGGTTTGTGTTTTGATACCAGAAGAGATTTGATCAATATGATATTGTTGGAAAATCATCTCTACTCCCATAATGCAGACTTCCCACAGTGTGGGCAATATTCACATTCGTCTATCTCATCCCTAGGTTGCTGATTTGGAGAGAACGTCCCTCTACAGTAAGGGCAACTATAAACTCCCCGGACATCATCAATTAGATCAAACTTATCCATAAAACTACCTAAAAAAGTTTGTGGCATCCTAGACCTCTCCTGACTCTAACCTGATGCAGTGCCGGATATATTCTCCTGGCGACATTGATAATTTTTCTCTTCTTTCATCTATTGTGTTTCTCAACCTCGCATTTAATCTAAAGCTCATTACTATATCAAATAATTTCATCTTCTATACCTCCGTTATTATATAGTTTACGCTCATTATATTTAAGCTTTTCGGTCTAAGTTAAAATTTCTGTCATAAAAATCTATAACCTTAAAAATTGTTGGTTTTTAAACCAATGGAAAAATTAACAATAGATTTAAATGTTAAGCTCAAAAGGATATTTAACTGAATAGCTTCCATGCGATTTCTCAGAGTTTACAAGGGTCTAACTTCAAAGGTATTAAAAATTTTAAAACATCTTTATGCTATCTAAGATAGAATAATCTAAATTTTTTGGAAAGTATTCGTTTTAGAGTGGTTCATAAATATCCTCGATAAGTTCACCATACATATTAATTGCAGCTTTTCTATTATTTATCCATTTTTTTTCCCCCATCGTCTTGTCAAGGCTCCCCATCTTATATGCCGATTATTCGAGCCCATCGCTACAAGGTCCATATAAGATAAGAACTGCTATGCTTCACTTGGCAAGTCCTTTCCGATGTACTTGCATGTCGTCTTCCCGCCCTTCTTGGTGTAGAGATACCAGTAAGGCCCATGCAGCTTCCCGCCCTTCGCGCATCGACATGTAGGCTTCCCGCACTTGGTATATTGGTGGACATATGACCCACCCCCGTTTTTTGCTGGCCTAACCCCCGCCAGGGTATCATTGCTTCTGACCTCTTCAGCTAGGAGGAGGCTTTCGAGTTCGAATATCCGGGCATCAATTCGGGATCTCTCATCTTTCAGGGCTTCGAGTTCTGATGTGATATCTGCTTGCATAGAATCTTATATGGACATTATTGTACTTAAGGTTATCTATGGCATATAAGATGCGACAACTCGGAGTACTTCTTACCCAGACATACCAAATCACGATTTTTCCCTTTTAACCGATGACAAATGAATACGATTCCGGGTTTGGATGGGGTGCGAAATAGTCTCTGGACTCTACAGTTATCCGCTGGCTTTAAATGCGTTTAATACCACGTACCTTTAATGGTCGATAAATACGACGATATTTATTTAAATACGATACTCACACCTATTCGGGCTTGTGAAAGCTATAAGCCTAATCTTGGTCACAAAAAAAAGGCGGATATTCTCTAACTGAGTTTAAAATATTATACGGAAATGATCCATTTTATCATTGGTTGGGGCTTGATGATTCCCTTATGTATTCAGCTCACCGTGCTGCGGGAGGAATAACAAGCATTTATCGGCAGATTGGCATAGGTTTTGAGAATCTATTTAGATTAATCCTTCAAAATACATTAGGTCTATCTGAGGAACAGACAAGGTGGTCTTACCAGGTTCGGCGTCCTAATGGCAAGATTAGAACACTATCATTGGATGGGCGCATAACAATCGATAAAATAAGTGATAACAATTCGAGGGATAACATTCGTTCGTGGTTAAATGATGTCACAGATTTACTTGAGATTGACCCAGCAGTAGCCTCATCCATAAAAGGCGTCGTTTTTGAAGTTAGGCAAGGATATAAAAGTAAGGATTCAAAAAGGCAAAACGCCGATATTGCAAATGCGTCAGCTGCCTATACAAGCGCTTATCTTCCATGTGCACTTATACTATCCACACAAATAGATGAAGATATTTATTTTCGTTATCGTGCTGAGAAATGGATGATGCTCACAGGTAGAACGGACAGCACCACCCCATTGGAATCTACTTATGCATTTATGAAATATGTTATAGGTTATGATTTAGCGAGTTTTTTACAACGTAATAGTGTCACTTTAAGAGCTGAAATCGGTCAAATACTTAAAACACTACTGAAACCGTAGCAAGGAGCATTTAAATGAACCGAAAACAAATAAAACAGCGTTCTGATTATACGCATAAGTATAACACATCACTTGGAAGACATGGCTGGTTACGCCTAACACCAGCATACTCTGTGAAAATTGTAGAAGATTTACTTAAAAGTTCGCAAGGTAGTATACGTATACTCGATCCATTTTCTGGAACTTCTACAACTTCATTGTGCGCGGCGTATTTAGGATATCCTGCAACGTCTGTAGAGATTAATCCGTTTTTAGTCTGGTTGGGCCAAGTTAAGAATGATATATACCCAAATACTGTAATTAAATCAACATCTGAAAATGCAAAAATTATTTTAAATAACATACTGAATAATGAATGCATTTCAATTGACCCACCCCCGATACATAATATATATAGGTGGTGGGATAAAAATAATGTTAATTTTTTGTGTAGATTGGTAGGGTCAATTAACGACATCTACCCAGACCCGACTCCTAGTAAGAATTTGCTATTAATAACCACCTGCAGATTATTGATTGCACTTTCTAATGCATCATTTAATCATCAATCATTGTCGTTTAAAAATAGCAAAGGACCTAAAGAAATATATAATATAGAACATTTATCTAATAGTTTTATGAAGGAGCTGTTATTTGTATTGGATTCTGCAGCAAAGAATCCAAAAATCAAGAATGAAGTTGTTTTGGGTGACTCTAAACGAGTATGTGATATGGTTTCTGGCAAATTCGATATGGTTATAACTTCGCCACCTTACCCTAACCGTATCTCTTATATTCGGGAATTAAGGCCGTATATGTACTGGCTGGGATACTTAAATAAAGCACGTGAAGCAGGAGAACTAGATTGGAATACTATAGGGGGAACTTGGGGGATTGCAACAAGCCGTCTTTCCGAATGGCAACAAAGTGGTAACAGTTTCATCCCTAATTACTTAACAGATATTCTATCAAAAATATCACACAGCGATAATAAAAATGGCGTATTGCTGGCAAATTACATATGCAAATACTTTGAGGATGTTTGGGGCCATCTAACAAGTTTAAAGAGGGTATTATCCGCTGGATGTAATGTTCATTATAT
>CAYOMI010000111.1:0-5638 GCA_964405005.1 uncultured Planctomycetales bacterium
GGTGCGGGTCTAGAGGTATACATAGGCCAGTTTCTAAAGGGTGGGCATTATAGCGAATTAAATATTCTTAAGAAAATTAAAAATATAAAGCTCGAACAGTTCGGAAGAAGCTGTTTTATAAAAAGTGCTCCCAGTCAGAAAGATATAGAGTTAGCGAGAAATGGCTTAGATAAGATTAAAGAAATTGTATCTAAGAAAAAATACGATGTTGTAATCTTAGATGAAATAAATATTGCCTTGCATCTTAAATTAATTACATTAAAAGATTTTAAAAATATCCTTAAAAAAACGCCTAAGAAAATGGAGCTAGTCCTGACAGGAAGATATGCGCATCCCCAGATAATAAAAATAGCACATCTTGTTAGCCAAATGAATGAAATAAAGCATTATTATAAAAAAGGCAAGAAGGGACGCAGAGGAATTGAGTTTTAGTATAATAATTTGGGATTAATTAAAGAGAGCTCTGAAAAAGTCTAAAAATATGTAGAGCTCTCTGATTACAGTGATTAAATTTAGATTACAGTGATTATTTATCGGGGAGAAAAATCTCTGTAATCTTTTTAAAATCTGTGTAATCAGAGGTCTCTGACTTAGAATGAGGAGTTTTTCAGAGACCACTTAAATTTATCTTGACAAAAAAATTGTTTGCCATATTATATCTTTATTACTAAAGGAGGCGTTTATGTTGGCAGTAATATTAATATTAATGGGAGTAATATTAAGATTTGTACCGCATATGCCAAATTTTACTCCTGTTGCAGCAATCGCTCTATTTAGTGGCGCATATTTAAATAAAAGAACTGCTTTGGTCGTGCCTTTGGTTTTAATGGTAGTTAGTGATATAATTATCGGCCTACATAATGTTATTCTTTTTACCTGGGGAAGTTTTATCTTAGTTGCTCTTCTAGGCCTAAGAATTAAAAAACACAAAAGTATTTTAGGAATTTTTGCTTTATCGCTAATATCATCATTGCTATTCTATTTAATAACTAACTTTGGTGTATGGTTTATGGGTTGGTATCCGCATACCTTAGAAGGACTTATTCATTGTTATATAATGGCTTTGCCATTTTTGCGTAATTTTACTTTAGCAACAATGCTTTATAGCATAGTTCTCTTTGGTCTCTATGAATTAGTTGCGCGCCTAGTCAGAGATACAAGATATTCACGCGTTCTTTTAACAAATTAATTTAAAATTATATAGGCTTAAGGGAAGGCTGTGTAAATCAGCCACAGTCCCGCTGCTGTAGGGAGGGACGAAATTCCGCTTGATATGCCACTGCCTGCCATAAAACTTGGCAGGTGGGAAGGCGCGGAAGAGTAGATTGATCTCTAAGTCAGAAGACCTGCTTATATAAAATTTACTGTTCTGCCACTGGTTCGCGGACAAGACCAGAAGGGGAATAAATCAGGGATTACCCCGAAGGTTGTTTTTAAGTCTTCGGGGTTTTTTATTTTATTGATTGTCCGGGAAAGGAAAAGAGATGAAAAGAAGTTTGGTTTTTTTATGGTTATTAGGGATATGTTTAAGTACAGCACTTGCTCAAGAGGAAGATATAACGTTAGACAAGATTGTGGTAACTCCTTATCGCTACGCAGAGACATTAAACAAGACTGCATCGACCGTTACTGTAATAACCTCAAGTGAAATAAGAAACTCAAATGCTCAAAAAGTGGTTGATGTGCTTAGGTCGATTTCGGGAGTGATAGTGCGAGATTGGTATGGTAATGCTACCAAGGCAGCGGTAGATATTGCCGGTTTCGGAGAACAGGCAGCACTTAACGTATTAGTATTAATCGATGGCAGGCGAGCTAACGACGTTGACTTAAGCGGTGTTGACTGGAGCCAGATCCCTCTGGATCAGGTAGAACGAATTGAGATTGTGCGTGGCGGCTCTGCGGGGGTGCTTTACGGAGACAATGCTTCCAGCGGCGTGATCAATATTATTACCAAAAAGGGTTACGGTAAACCAAAAGTGAATTTAGTGGCGCAATACGGCAGTTATGATATGAACACACAAAAGTTATCTTTAGGAGGAGGAATCGATAATAAATTTTCCTATTGGTTTAGCGGAGGTCGTGAGGCGACCCACGGTTATCGTAAAAATAGCTTTAACAAGGCCAATGATTTTGCCTCTAAATTCGAGTATAACTTCAATGATGCGCTATCCATACATTTTAATTCAGGATTGCATACTTCAACTTATGGCATGCCTGCTTCCTTATGGCAAGATTACATAGACCGATATAGTAGGAGGTATGCTAAATGTGGCGAAGACCACGCCAATAATAAGGACAATTATTATGTTCTGGGGGCTAAAACCGAATCCTTAGGTTTGGGGAGCTTTGATATTGATTTCTCTTACCGCAGGAAGAAAACCGATTCATATTTTCCTACGTCGAGATTAAACACTAAAAGAAACCTGATTAAGACCTTTGGGGTAACGCCTAAGTATACTCTGGACAATAGTATTTTTAACCACGATAACAAGTTGATTGCCGGGTTAGATTATTACCACACTAATTATACTTCAAATAGTTACAACCGTATCACTGATGCGCTTATTAATCTCACCGGTATCAGGAAAAATTCCATTGCTGGTTATCTACAAAATGAATTTTCTATCCTTAAACAGTTAGTTTTATTGGCTGGTTATCGCTATGAGTCTGCACGCTACGTATTTAGTTATCACGATAATACACCCCCGCCATGGAATAATCCTGAAATTGATACAAAGGTGAAATACAAACAAAAAATCTTTAATACCGGTTTGGTATATACATATATGGATGATTCAAATATTTTTTTCAATATAGCAAAAAGTTTTCGTTTTCCGGCAGTTGATGAGTTTACCTATACCGATGCTTTTTGGCAACAACAGCTAAATACAAATCTAAAGCCGCAATCAGCGATGAATTATCAGATAGGCGCGCGGCATAAGTTTTCTGACCAACTCAAAGGCAGCATATCATTATTCAGAATGAATGTGAAGGATGAGCTCTATTATGATTCCAAGGCTTTTCTTGATGCTTATGGTTTTTCTTGGATTGGTAAGAATACCAACTATGATAAGACTGTCCACGAGGGCCTTGAATCTTCTATAGATATGAAGTTGAATGGTTGGATTAATTTTTTTGGCAACTATGCTTTTACCAAGGCCTATTTTGATGGTGGGCAATATAACAAAAACGAGATACCGTTAGTGCCCCAGCATAAAGGAAGTGTTGGTCTTAGATTCCTTTTGCCCAAAAATATCACACTTAATGTAACTGGTAATTACGTGGGGAAGAGATATTTTCTTAACGATCAAGCTAATGCTTATTCTCGGCTCAATGGATACATGGTTGCAGATACGAATCTATCCTGGTGTTGTAAGGACTTAACTGTCACTTTCGGTATTAACAATATTTTTAATAAGAAATACTCAGAATACGCAGGAGTGGTGGTTGACAATAGTTGGGAATCTTGCAGTGGCATCACTTGGCCAGCAGGCTCGAAATTTTATTATCCCAGCCCAGAGAGAAATTTTAGCTTAAAGCTTGAATATAAATTCTAACTTGCAAATCAAAACTAATTATGCTAATCTAAGTGAAGCCATAACTTATGTCGCTCTCCGAGCTCCATAAGTTATTTGGCTGAACTTACCCCCACATCAATTGCAATATAGCATAAGCTAAATACGCAATTGGTGTGGGGGTTAAATTCGCAGACGCTTCGCTATGACTTATGTTTTCCGATAGAGTATTTCAGATTACTCTTTTAATCTCTCTTATAACACATAGCATCATTCTGTTTCAGAATACAAATTTAAGTATATTCTCTTCAGATAAAAAAGAACAAAAATTAGAGATAAGCTATGTGAAGTCCTCTGAAAAGATTAAAGATAATGTTAAGAATCGAATTGCGGTCAAAAAAGAAAAATTTATAAAATTAACCTCAAAAATTCCCACTAAGGAAAAGACTCCTCCTCCTTTTATAAATAAAGAAGGTGTCTTCAAAAATAATAAAACCCCTGCTTTAAGAGACTTATCTTTTGTAAAACCTAGTTTTATCAAACCCGATATTATCTCTATTAAGAAGAAAATAACTCTGCCGCCAGTAAACTTGGATAAAATCAATAATCCTTCCTATATAAGTTATTATCAAATTGTACGGGAGAAAATTAAACGTGCAGCCTACCAGAACTATACTCGCACTGAAGTGGGAGAAATATATCTTTCTTTTATTATATGTAGCGATGGTTATTTAAAGGATATCCGGCTTATTGAAGAGAAGTCATCTCCTAGTGTATACTTAAGAGAAATAGCATTAAAAAGCGTAAAAGACGCCTCAGCTTTCCCTAACTTTCCTAAGGATTTAGATTATCCCCAGCTTTCCTTCAATGTTATTATTTCCTTCGAAATAGAATAATTGACATCGATAGAAATCAGTGATATTATTAATTATCTTATACAGAAAGGGGATGATAACATTGCCACAGATTGAGGTCAGAAAAGATGAATCTTTTGAAGCAGCTCTACGGCGTTTCAAAAAAAAGATCGAGCAAGAAGGTATATTAAAAGAGGTAAGGGATCGCAAGCACTACGAAAAGCCTAGTGAACGCAAAAGAAAGAAGGCACGCTCAAAAAGATAAATATGTCTTTGGGCTTTCTACTTCATGGAATGCATCCAGACACAGCAGTGCGAAGCCTATGATCTTTGAAATAAAGGCTTTGGGTTTTGAGGAGGTAGAGTTGAGTTTTAATTTAACCTCCCAAATGGTAGACGACATCGAGAAGTTAGTTAAAAAAAACCAGATAAGAGTTGCAAGCTTGCACAATTTTTGTCCCATACCCTCTGACTTAAAGAGAGAAATTGCACTTCCTGATTGTTACTCTATGGCCTCCTGTAATAAGGAAGAAAGACTCGCTTCTATAAAACAGACAAAAAATAGTATCGACACAGCAAGAAAGCTAGGTGCTAAGGTAGTAGTATTACATGCGGGACGCGTAGATATCCCGGATAGAACTAAAGACCTAATTAATCTATATAACCAAGGCCATAAAGAATCCAGGGAATTTGGGGCACTTAAAAATTTAGCTTTAAAAGAAAGACAAGAATCAATAAAACTGTTTTTTAATAATGCACTTAGAAGCTTGGAAGAACTAGACCGTTATGCCAAAAACAGAGGCATTTTCTTAGGTATCGAAAACCGTTTTTACTATAGAGAGATACCCTCTCAAGAAGAAATAGGCACAATACTTAATAAATTCAAAGATTCAAGCATATTCTACTGGCACGATATAGGACATGCACAGGTTATGGAAAATCTGGGTTTTTTTACACATAAAGAATATTTCAATTTATATAATAAAGATATAATAGGGATTCATCTACATGATGTTATAGGATGCTCTGACCATAAACCGCCTGGCCAAGGAGAGTTTGACTTCAATCAAATAAAACCTTATTTAAAAAAAGACGTAATAAAAATCATGGAAGTGCATCAGCCGGCTACCACAGAGGACCTAGAAACAAGTAAAAATTTCTTAAGAGGATTATTATTAAATGAGAAAGATTAATTTACGAGAACCTGTAGTGGCGGGTACATTCTATACTTCCGCAAGTGTTAGACTGAAAAAGAGACTAGAGGGATTT
>CAYOMI010000112.1:0-5629 GCA_964405005.1 uncultured Planctomycetales bacterium
ATTCTATACTTTATTATGGGATAGGAGGAGAATATGGAACTGGAGTTATCTGAGAATGCCCTTAAGGTTTTAGAGCGAAGATACTTAATGAAAAACGAACAGGGTAAGGTTATTGAGACGCCGGAAGAATTGTTCCACCGCGTAGCCAAAGCAATTGCCCTGGCAGATAAATCTTATGGAAAATCTGAAAAAGAAATTTCGGATTTAGAAGAGTCTTTTTATCGCATGATGACTTCTTTAGAATTCATGCCCAATTCTCCCTGTCTTATGAATGCAGGAAGAGAACTCGGCCAGCTCAGTGCCTGTTTTGTCTTGCCTATTGAAGACTCTATGAATTCTATTTTTGAAAGTCTTAAGGCAACCGCCCTGATTCATAAAAGCGGAGGAGGTACGGGGTTTTCATTCTCACGTTTACGGCCTAAAAACTCAGTAGTTAAAACCACAGGCGGAATAGCCTCAGGTCCGGTTTCCTTTATGAGGGTTTATGATGCTGCTACCGAGGCAGTTAAGCAGGGGGGAACGCGGCGGGGCGCAAATATGGGAATTTTAAGAGTCGACCATCCGGATGTTTTAGAATTTATTACTTGTAAAGAAAGCAATAAACAGATTACAAATTTCAATATTTCTATTGCCCTTACCGATGATTTTATGAAAAAATTAGAAAATGGAGAAGATTATGATTTGGTTGATCCCCATACACAAAAGGTAGTTCAGCGGCTTAATACCAAAGAGGTGTTTGATTTGATTATCAAACAGGCACATAGAAACGGAGAGCCTGGTATAGTCTTTATTGACCGCATGAATGAGTTTAATCCCACGCCAAAATTAGGAAGATATGAGTCAACTAACCCCTGTGGAGAGCAGGTGCTTTTGCCTTATGAGAGTTGCGACCTGGGTTCAATAAATTTAGCCCAAATGTATAAACGCATAGGTACACATACTGAAATTGACTGGGATAAATTAAAGAAGGTTACCCGTTTATCGGTGCACTTTCTGGACAACCTTATAGACGTAAATAAATTTCCTTTATCCCAGATAGAAAAAGCAACAAAAGCAACGCGCAAAATTGGTCTGGGTGTAATGGGCTGGGCAACTTTACTTATCCGTTTAGGTATACCCTATAATAGCGATGAGGCAGTGGCTCTGGCGGAAAAAGTGATGTCATTTATTTTGAATGAGGCCACAAATAAATCGCTTGAGTTAGGCAAAGTTAAAGGCGTATTTCCTGCTTTTAAAGGAAGTGTTTACGATAAAAAAGATAATCCCTTAAGAATGAGGAATGCCACTTTAACTACCATTGCTCCTACAGGTACCATCAGTATTATTGCTGGCCCTTGTTCATCTGGCATTGAGCCTTTATTTGCCATATCTTATTATCGTAATGTCATGGATAATGACAAGTTGGTCGAGGTTGACCCTTTATTTGAAGAGATTGCTAAAAAGCGTGGATTTTACAGCCGGGAGTTAATGGAGAGAATCGCCGAGACTACTTCTATCCAGGAACTAGAGGGCATTCCCGAAGACGTAAAGAGAATATTTGTTACTAGCCACGATATCTCACCTGAATGGCATGTGCGTATGCAGGCAGCCTTCCAGAAATATGTGCATAATGCCACCTCTAAAACCATAAACTTTCCTTATGAGGCAACGCTTGAAGATGTACGCAAGAGTTATCTTCTGGCTTATGAATTGGGCTGTAAAGGTATTACTATTTATCGTGATAGAAGCCGGGAAGAGCAAGTTTTAAATGTTGGCCGCAGGCAAGAAAATAGCGTTCAGGAATCCGTGGCTACAAAAAGAGAAATTGCTCCCCGTCCTCGTCCAGAAGTTACCATTGGAACAACCTCCAAAGTTGCCACTGGCTGCGGTAATTTATACGTTACCATCAATGTCGATGAAGAAGGAAGACCATTTGAGCTTTTTACCCAGATGGGTAAAGCAGGTGGTTGTGCAGCGTCACAACTGGAGGCAATCGGTCGTTTGGTTTCTCTGGGTTTTCGTTCTGGAATTGAAGTAAAGGTTATTATTGAGCAGTTGCGTAATATCCGCTGTCCTTCGCCTTCCTGGGAAAAAGGCCAACGCATATTTTCCTGTGCTGATGCCATTGCCCGCGTAATTGAAAAGAGATTAGTTGCCAGCCAAGCACTAAAGGTTCAAGTAGAGACTCCTGCAGTTACGCCGATGAAGCATTCTCATGAAGATGAGACTATTATCTCAGATTTAAGTAGTCATGGCGGCGATATTGTAGGAGTCTGTCCCGACTGTGGCGGAGCCTTGCGTCATGAAGAAGGATGCCAGAAATGCCACGCCTGCGGTTTCTCCAAGTGTTAGATAATGTTCGTTTTTCGGTTAAGGTTACGATTACGAAGTCTGTATCGTTATGAAGAAAATATTATATATAGTTCTTGATGGCTTAGGCGATCTTCCGGTTAAGGATTTGGGAAATAAAACTCCCCTTGAGGCAGCTTTAACCCCGAACATGGACCGTCTAGCCCAGAAAGGAAAAACCGGCATAGTTTACCCTGTTAGCCAGGGCATTGCTCCGGAATCTGATATTGCGGTAATCAGTCTTTTAGGATATGATGCACATAAATACTATACGGGTCGCGGTCCCTTAGAGTCTTTTGCTGAAGGTTTGAAAGTAAATGATGGAGATGTGGCTTTGCGGGTTAATTTCGCCACCGTTGCTGAAGATGGCAAGACCATCAAAGACCGCAGGGTGGGCAGAAATTTAACTACGGATGAGGCAGGTGCCTTAGCCAGAGAGATAAATTCTAAAGTGACTCTCACTGGAGCAACTTTTGAATTTAAAAATACTGTAGGTCATCGGGGAGTATTGGTGATAAGGGGAATGCGTTCTCGGTTATCAGGCTGGGTTAGTAATACCGACCCTGCCTATGGCAGAGAAGGAGTTTTTGGTGTAGCCAAGGAGAAATTTGATAATTTTGTAGTCCAATCGCTTCCCCTGCCTGGCTATGAAGATTCTCCTGAAGCAAAAGAGGCAGCACTACTTTTAAATGAATTTACCCAGAAGTCGCATAAGGTTTTAAGCGAATCACTTGTTAATAAAAAAAGAGTCTTAGAGAATAAACTTCCTGCAAACATAATTTTGTCACGGGATGCAGGCGACCACCTACCCCAATTTCCTTCTATATATAGTATTTATGACCTAAAATTTGGTTCGTTTGTTCAGATGCCTGTGGAGAGGGGTATTGCGCTTTTAACTGGAATGGAGGTAATTGATGTGCCTGCCTCCAGTGGTCATTTGGATGTGGATTACTCTGTTTGGGCTAAAGTGGCCTTAGATTCACTAAAGAAGTACGATGGTATATACGTCCATATCAAAGGTCCGGATGAGCCAGCACACGATGGTGATTTTAACAAAAAGAAGGAAATTATCGCAGCAATTGATAAATTTTTCTTTTCCAGTCTTCTTCCTAAATTAGACATGAATAATATCATTATTGCGGTTGCCGCGGACCATTCCACGGTCTGCGCTATCAAAGCCCACTCTGCTGACCCCGTGCCATTACTTATCTGCGGTGGAAATATTCAACCTGATGGTTCTTTAGGCTTTTCTGAGAAAGCGGCAAAACTTGGCTCTATCGGAGAACTCAGAGGTCAGGACATTATGTCCCTCCTTGTTAAGTTTGCGAAAGAATAGTATAATAAGAACAATATAACAAGTTTGTTATTGAGTTGCTAGGGTTACTTGAGTTATAGTGTTTTGACCCAATAACCCAAGTAACGCAATAACTCTATAACGAAACATGGATCATTACGATGTCATAGTTATTGGTGCTGGTCATGCAGGTATTGAGGCGGCTCTTGCCTCCAGCCGTATGGGTTGTTCAACGCTTTTAATAACTTTTAAAAAGGATACTATTGGCCTGATGAGTTGTAATCCAGCTATTGGAGGTGTGGGTAAAGGCCAATTAGTTAAAGAAATAGATGCCTTAGGCGGTGAAATGGCCCGCGCTGCAGATGCCTGCGGAATTCAATTTCGCATTCTTAATGCCTCAAAAGGACCGGCTGTGCAGTCAAGCCGGGCGCAGGAAGATCGCAAACTTTATCAGCAGTACATGGAAGACAAGGTAATTAATCAAGAAAAACTTACTGTTAAAGAAAAAGAAGCAATAGGTTTAATTATCGAAAATAATAAGGTTGTAGGTGTAGAGTGTCCTGATGAGACCATATATTCTAAAACCGTGGTTATTGCCACTGGTACATTTTTAGGTGGCATAATTCATATTGGTTTAGAGGAATATCAGTCAGGAAGAATTAACGAGCCACCAAGTATACAGTTATCAGCGAGTCTAAAAAAAGCAGGTTTAGAAATCGGCCGCTTAAAAACCTGCACTACAGCACGTCTTGATGGCAACACAGTTGATTTTCCTCAGATGGCGATGCAACCCGGAGATTCCATTATAAGACCATTTTCTTTTTCCACTAAAGAAATAAAATTACCTCAGAAACCATGTTATCTTACCTATACAAATAAACAATCTCATAAAGTTATTCTTTCGGCTTTAAAGGATAAGCGACTTCTGCATATTATCAGCCAGGGAGTAAATCCCCGTTATTGTCCTTCGATTGAAGAAAAAATTACACGTTTTCCTGATAAAGAAAGACACCAGATTTTTATTGAGCCAGAGGGGCTGGATACTGACGAATATTATACCAATGGTTTATTTACTTTTTTACCTCGCAAAGTGCAAACGGACTTAATTCATACTATCCCTGGGTTAGAAAAGGCAAGCATTACCAAATTTGGCTACGGTATCGAATATGATTTTGTTTATCCAACGCAACTCTATCCGTCTCTGGAGACAAAAAATATTAAAAATCTATTTTTGGCGGGCCAAATCAATGGTACCACTGGCTACGAAGAAGCTGCAGCCCAAGGTCTAATTGCCGGAATTAATGCAGCCCTAAGAGTAAAAAATAAAGAGCCTTTAGTCTTGGACCGTTCTACAAGTTATATCGGAGTTCTAATTGATGACTTAACTACCAAAGGAACAGATGAGCCATACCGGATGTTTACCTCGCGCGTTGAGTATCGTCTGATTTTACGTGAGGATAATGCAAACCTGCGGCTTAATAGAATTGGTTATGAATTGGGTTTAGTTTCCGAAGAAGTTTATCGAAAAACCCAAGAAAAAATAGAAGCAATAAAAAGAGGAATCGTTTTTTTAAAGACTGCTCGCTTAAAGCCTACCTTAGAAATTAACCAGCAACTTGAACGTCTAAAAACAAAACCCATAAGGAAGGCTTTTACTTTAGAGGAGATATTAAAGCGGCCAGAGATAACTTTAGGAAATCTAAAGAGTCTGAATCATCCCAAATTAGATATTCCAGAATTTGCTTGTCGACAGGTTGAAATTGAAGTAAAATATGCTGGTTTTATCCAAAGGCAACTTGCGGAAGTTGAAAGATTTAAGAATTTAGAAAAGATAAAATTACCAGAGAATTTAGATTATACAAATATTTCTGGTCTTTCTCGAGAGATAAGAGAAAAATTAGAGAGGTTTAAGCCCGTTAACTTAGGCCAAGCGTCCCGTATTTCGGGAGTTACACCCGCGGCAGTTTCTATTTTAATGATCCATCTTAAAAAACGGCAACTACTGCA
>CAYOMI010000113.1:0-5569 GCA_964405005.1 uncultured Planctomycetales bacterium
GTAGAGCGCGGCCCTGAAAAGGCCGGCGTGGGGGGTCCGATTCCCTCCCTCGGCAATTCGATTTATTTGCTCGGCACCAAATAAAAGAGAGGAGCATAACGGCTTCTCTCTTTTTGTTTTGTAGCGATAATATTTAATTGACAAAAAATACAAATCTGTTAGTATAATTATGAACATATGTTCATAATAAGAGGGAATTATGCGACCTAAAAAAACAAGATGGATTAAATGCGAACCAGGTGAGAAATGCTTCAGACCTCAATGCAAACCTTTAAACAAATTACAAGGCGTATTCTTAACCCTTGATGAATTTGAGGCAGTGCGTTTGGCTGACCTTGAAGGATTAAAACAAGTTGATGCCGCAAGGAAGATGCGTATTTCAAGACCGACATTTTCAAGGATTGTTGCCTCTGCACATAAGAAAATAGCCGATGGATTAGTTAATATCAAGGCTATAAAGATTGAAGGCGGTTGTTGTAAAATTATGAGGAGATGATATAAATGCCTGAGGAAAAAGAGACAATAATTTTAGACCTGAGACAGATTTTAGAACTTGATGAGATTATTCTGGATAAGGATAAAGACGCAGCTTTTAAGTTTTTAGACGAAAATATCTACAAACTCCTCAAGAAGAAAAAAGAAGCTCACTGTAAACCGCAATTTTAAGGAGGTAATTATGTTTATCGATTTAATCTTTGCGGGTTTCATAGCGCTAAAAGAATATATTGCCTTACACGTATTAACCTGTCTTATCCCGGCATTTCTCTTGGCAGGGGCTATGGTGAGCTTTATATCCAAAGAGGCAATTATCAAATATCTTGGCTCTGCAGCTAATAAATTAAAATCATTTTCCCTGGCTTCTTTTGCCAGTTTCTTTATTGCCGCTTGCTCCTGCACAGTAATACCGGTTGCCAGCGGCATCTATTATCAAGGCGCAGGCATTGGCCCGGCTTTTATCTTTCTATGGGTTGCGCCAGCAGCAAATATTTTGGCAATCATTTATACCGGGAGCATCTTAGGTGCAAAAATGGTAGTAAGCAGAATATTATCTGCCATATTTATGGCTTTTGTAGTAGGGATAGTAATGAGTTTTATTTTTAAAAGAGAAGAGACTAGGAAAACACAGGATTCCGTTGATGTAAAGGCAAGTATCATAGCTAAAAAAGATTTGATTCTATTGATATTAGTCCTTGTTTCTTTATTAAGCCCTAATTATCTTATTCAAAAAGGGCCTTATTTATATAAAGTGGTTGTCTGGTTAATTGTTTCCCTGATTATGCTTATATACGCCTTTAAAGTTAAATCTATAGATGAGATTAAAAGATGGCTAAAAGAAAGTTGGTGGTTTGTTAGAATTATCTTCCCTTTGTTATTATTGGGAGTGTTTATTGTAGGGGTGATAGGGAAATTATTACCACAGGAAGTAATTCAGAAATGGCTTGGTGGTTCTGGAATACGGGCGTCGTGGTTAGCTACGGTATTAGGTCAGATTATGTATTTTGCGACTATGACCGAAGCTCCATTTGTAGACACGCTGATGAAGTTGGGCATGGGTCGTGGTCCGGCTTTAGCACTCTTACTGACTGGCCCCGGGATGAGCTTACCAAACATGTTGGCTATTGCTAAGGTCTTTGGCATTAAAAAAGCCGCTGTTTATATATTATTAGTAATGATTTTAGGAACATTTGTAGGTTGGTTTTTCGGAAACTTTGTATTTTAAAAAAGGGGGGGTAGGAAATGAGAATTGAAGTGGTGGGTTCGGGCTGCAGCCGCTGTATAACTACAGAGAAAAATGTCCGTGAGGCGCTAAAACAATTAGGAATCAACGCAGACGTCATCAAAGTTACTGATATGGCAGAGTTCGCCAAAAAAGGAGTAATGTTTACACCCGGGGTTATTGTAGATGGTCAGGTTAAAGTTTCAGGTAGAATCCCCACCGTAGATGAGATAAAGAAAATTTTGTCTGCTAGAAACTCTCAAAATTAATGTTACCTTAACGCCACAAAAGAAAGTTGGAAATGTTCGAACTCCATGATAACATAGGTAATTACAGAGGGTTGGGATTTGATTCCCCCCTTCGGCATTTTAAATAAAAAATCCCGACATCTGAAATATTCAGATATCGGGATTTTTTTCAATTAGGTTATTTACGATTAAGCTTGCACCCTAGTGACGTTAGTTGCCTGTTCTCCCTTGGGACCTTGGGTGATCTCAAATTCGACTTCAGTACCTTCTTCCAAGGTTTTATAGCCGTCTCCTTTGATTGCGCTGTAATGCACAAATACGTCCTTACCACCTTCTGCAGTGATAAAGCCATAACCCTTTTGGTTACTAAACCATTTTACTTTACCTCTTGCCATCTGTTACTTTTTCACCCCCTTCGATTATCATAAAAAAACCGTAAAGCATATTGATTAAATCCCTTGCCTTACGGTCTTACTTTGACTACCAATATCCTTACTCCTTGAAAAACTATAACTTGTGACAAAAAAATTATAACATTTTTTTTCTTTTTGTCAATGTATTTTTTATGATATAATTTACCAATTAGTCCATAGTAGAAATTAATAGCAGGTGATGCTGGCGTGGCTCAATGGTAGAGCAGCGCTTTCGTAAAGCGCGGGTTGTCCCGATAAAATTTATCTGCCCGCATAGCTCAGTTGGTAGAGCAGTGCTTTCGTAAAGCACGGGTCGGGGGTTCAACTCCCTCTGCGGGCTTAAGAAAATTTTATCGGGATCGCCAGCTCTTGAATATGTCTAAATTTAGCGAGGTCATAAAAAACCGTAACTTTTTCCTTTTATGGTTGGGCCAGATAATTTCGCAGTTAGGCGATAGGCTTGACCAGATGGCCTTAATTGCTTTTGTTTATTTGCGCGCACCCGGCTCAACTATACAAATAGCTAAACTGCTTTCCTTTACGATAATTCCTGTTTTCTTAATCGGACCGATTGCTGGTGTTTATGTGGATAGATGGGATAGGCGCCGGACGATGTACACCTGTGATTTTCTAAGGTCGATTCTTGTATTTATAATCCCCTTCTCCCTGTTTTATGCAAAGAATCTCCTTCCCATATATCTAATTGTTTTTCTTAGTTTTTCTATTGGCAGATTCTTCGTGCCGGCAAAGATGTCTATTGTGCCGGATCTTGTGGAAGAGAAAGGTCTACTTATGGCAAATTCTTTGATTAATACAACGGGAATGATTGCTGCAATATTAGGATTTGGGATAAGCGGAATAATAGTTGAATGGACGGGAGCAAAAAGCGGTTTTTATCTGGATTCCTTAAGTTTTTTAATCTCAGGAACACTTATATTCTTCATTGCTATAAAAGCAAAGGCAAAGGTTAGCTTGAAAAAAATAAGTATAGAAATTGTAGAGGTAATCAGAAAGTCGGTCTTACAGGAAATTAAAGAAGGCATTTTGTACTTTATTAGCAAAAAGGATCTTCGCTTTACTGCCTGGGTTACTTTTATTCTCTGGTCAGCTTTGGGTGCGGTTTATGTAGTTTTGATTACTTTCGTACAAAGAACCCTACATTCTGCTACCCGGGATTTTGGCCTTTTGATAATGTTCTTAGGTATAGGACTATTTCTGGGTTCTCTTGTCTACGGCCATTTTGGACAAAAAATTTCTCACCATAAAGTAATATTTGCTTCTTTATTCCTTAGTGGTATAATGCTAGTAATTTTTGCTTTTACTTTACAAAATTATCCCCATTTTAGAGTGGCGGCGGGACTTTCTTTTATCTTAGGGCTTTTAGTTTCGCCGATTATGATTGCGACGAATACAATTATTCATAAAGCAAGCGATAATGGAATGATGGGTAAGACCTTTAGCTCGCTTGAGATAGTGATGCATTTAGGATTTCTTTTGTTTATGTTTATAAGCAGTTTCCTTGCCGAAAAATTCTCTCAAGCCGCAATTCTTATTGCAGTGGGAATTATATTTAGCTTTTTAGGAATCCTCAATCTTATATATCACCGTAAAATTCCATGGTTAGATTAGAAGAACATAAGTATAGAACAGAAAATAAGTCTATAGAGATATCGCCTCTGCCAGTGCGTGTCTTTATTCCTTTAAGTCAACATATAGGTAAGTTATGTATCCCGGAGGTTAAAATAGGGGATATTGTACTTAAGGGTCAGCATATTGCCAAGGCCGAAACTCATATCTACGCACCTATACATGCCTCAATATCAGGAAAAGTAACTAGCATTCAGGATTGGCCACACCCAGTTTTGGGCAGGTGCAAGGCGATAATTATTGAAAATGATGGGTTAGATAAGAGCCAGCAACAAAGCGTAAAGAGTAATGATGAAATAGATAAATTAAGTGCCGAGCAGATTCGAAACATTGTTTTTGAGGCAGGAATTGTAGGTATGGGCGGAGCAGGGTTTCCTGCCTATATTAAACTTAATCCGCCCAAACCAGTGGATACTTTAATTATTAATGGAGCTGAATGCGAACCTTATTTGACCTGTGATTACCGCTTAATGATTGAAAGAACAGAGGAGATTACAAAAGGCATTGAACTTGTAGCAAGATGCCTGAAGGCAAAAAAGATAATTATTGCTATTGAGGATAATAAACCCGAAGCTATAAAAGCTTTTAATTACCAATTACCAATTACCAATTACCAATTACGGATTTTAAAATCCCAATATCCTCAAGGCGGAGAAAAGCAGTTAATAAAAAATATTTTAGGAAAAGAAGTCCCGCAAGCGCAACTTCCTTTTGAGATTGGTGTAGTAGTGCATAATGTAGGAACCGTATTTGCAATTTACGAAGCAGTATATTTGGGTAAACCATTATATGAACGCGTAGTTACTGTAACTGGAACGTGTCTTGTTAACCCCAAGAATTTATTAGTACGCATCGGCATACCCATAAAGGAATTGATTGAGTCCTGCGGCCCCTTAAAAGAAGAACCGGCAAAAATTATTATTGGCGGTCCGATGATGGGCATTGCCCAGTATAGCCTTGATGTACCTATAGTAAAATCAAGCACCGGCGTTATACTCTTAAATAAAGAAGAAGCAAAAATAATGGAAGAGGAGTTTTGTATCCGTTGCGGCTCCTGTATAAGAGAGTGTCCTGCGGGTCTTATGCCTTGTCTGATTAATTTGGTTTCCGAAAAAGGGATGTGGCAGGAAGCCCAAAAATATGCTGTAGCAGACTGTATTGAGTGTGGTTTGTGTAACTATGTTTGTCCGGCAAATAGAAAATTGGTCCAATCTATAAAAAGAGCAAAGCTGGAGATAGTAAAATGAAAGAAATGATGCGTTACGGCTTTATTTTAGCAATGATCTGTATGATAGCCAGTGGACTCTTGGCAGGTGTAAATGCTTTAACCAAGACAAAAATTTTAGCCCAGGCGCAGGCAGAGGAAGAAGCAAGTTTAAAAGAGGTGATGCCAGAGGCTATACATTTTGCGCCAGTAAAATCCCAAGATGAAATTATTTATTATAAGGCGCTTGATAAAGATGGAAAGTTACTGGGTGTAGCCTTTAAGGCATCAGGTAAAGGCTATTCTAGTACAGTTGAGACGATGGTGGGTATGTTAAAGG
>CAYOMI010000114.1:0-4798 GCA_964405005.1 uncultured Planctomycetales bacterium
CAGGTTTATATTATAGTCTTAAAATTGAATCTGCTATTTCCAAAACATCATTTACTTTAATTGCCTTAATACAAGCGAACCCTTTTTGGCAATTATGGGCGAGACATTCTATACAACCCACTTCTTTATGTAAAAATCTATCCTTTTTACCTACGGGTCCCCAGCGCTTAGGGCCTAATCCTTTCTGGCTTCTACCAAAAATGACAATTACTGGTGTGCCTATGCTAGATGCGATATGTACCGGCCCAGAATCATTAGAAATAAATAAGTGACACCTCTTAAGGATACTGGTTAATTGACTAACTGAAGTCCTTCCTGCTAGATTTATCGCGGGATGATGCATATACTTAATTACACTCTGCGCTAAACCTATATCTTTGGGACCAGCAACAATAAAAACCTTAAAACCATATTTATCAACTAATTTATCGCAAAGTTCAGCAAACCTTTCCTTGGGCCAGATTTTAGAAGGACAACTTGCGCCAGGATGTATCGCTAATAATTTATCGATTTCTTTTATCCCTTCCTGCCTTAAAACTTCCTCCGTCCATCTTTCTGCCTCTGGTTTAATGGGCATAAAGAGTTCTTTATCTTTCGGTTCAATCCCAATATACCTTACTAAGTCTAAATTATATTCTAACTCATGTTTTTCACCGAACTGCTTGGTATGTTTAATTCTATCTGTGAGTAAAAATCCCATTTTACGATCATAGCCAATTCTTCGCGGTATCCGCGCAAAAAAGGTTATTAGATGAACGCGGTTCGTGGGATGAAGAATTAAAGCTAAATTAAATCTTTTCTTTTTTAAGCGCATGGCAAACTTAATAGACCTTATCCAACTTTTATGTTTTCCCTCTTTATCATAAATTACCACTTCATCCAGATAGGGATTGCCATCAACTATATCTCTTGCATAAGGAGAAACCATCATCGCGATATAAGCATTAGGATACTTATCTCTTAGGGCTTTTATTACCGGCGTAGAAAGTAATACATCGCCGATTCTATCGGTTCTAACAATAAGGATACGTTTATATTGGTAATTGGTAATTGGTAATTGGTAATTGGTAACTAATAACTTCCTTATAGCATTTAACACATCCTCTACTTTTATTAATTGCAGACATTCCAAATTACCAAATTTACACTGGGCTTTTTCGCAAGGCCGACAAGCAATATCTTTTTTAACGACCGTTGCTATATCTGAGCAAGGACCATATTTTTTTTCATTAGTAGGACCAAAAATTGCTACTACAGGAATATTTAGATAGCCGGCAATATGTAAGACCGCGCTGTCATTGGTAATAACAAGAACTGCCCTATTTAGTAAATAGGTAAGCTGGGTTATCGTCGTTTTCGCCGTTAAATCTACAATGCCATTTTTTACATTTTCAGTAATGTATCTATTAATGTCTACATCATCTTTATCTCCTACTAAAACTATCTTCAACCCAAATTCTTCTTTTAAAATATTAACCAGCTTTACAAATTTCTCCTTTGCCCATCTTTTTGTCTGGCTCCTTGCACCACTGGCAATAACAATTATTTTATCTACCTCATTTATATTATTTTCTTTTAAGATTTTTTTAATATATTCTTCATCCTGCAAGCTAACATATGAAGATTTCGCTTCTTTTTTTAAGCCATGAACTTTATAAAGATGTCTATCCCTCATATGTTTTATAGTCCGGGGAATAATTATAAAAGGAGAGGTTTTGCAATGTGCAGGCAGAAATGCCCCAAAAAAACTGTTACGTAAATCCACAACTATATCAAATCTTTCTTTTTTTAGTTCTTGGAATAATCTTATTTTCTCCCTAAGTTTGGTATGCTTGTCATAAACAATGAGTTTTTCTATATAAGGGTTATCTTCAAATATCTCTTTAGGCCGTGGTCCAACCATCACCGTAATTTTGGCTTTGGGAAACTTTTCTCTTAAATAGTCCATAACCGGTAGGGTCAAAATTACATCGCCAATGTTACTTAAAGTGATAAAAAGAATTTTCATTTAAGGATTTTTATTTTTTTTACCTCATCAAGGATTTCTTCCAGGGTAATTGCCTTCATACAGCGGTTATCTTGACATCTGGTTACATAACAAGGAATCTTACAGCCCACATTTTTCTGTAATATGATTACGTTATTGGCGGGAAACGGTCCTGTTATTGAGGGTGAAGTCGGACCAAAAATAGCAATTATCTTCTTTGCGCCAACTGCATTGGCAATATGAAGTGGGCCGGTATCAGCAGTAATGAATAAATCCAGTCTTTTACATAAAGCACCTAATTGTTTTATATTCAATAACGCAACTGCCAAAATTGGCTTTTCTATCATAGAGCTTTTAATTTCTCTTGCCAGCGCAACATCTGATGCGCTACCTGTAATTATTACCTTAAACCCAAAATCACGGATAATCTTATCAGCAAGTCTGACCCAATTATGCACTGGCCAGCGCTTAGGAAGCCAGTTTCCACCTGGATTTAAGCCCACCAATATATCCTCTTTATTTATTCCATTATTTCTTAAGAATCTATCAATAAAATTTTTCTCTTCTTCGCTAATAAAAAACTCGGTATATCTATCCTCCAATTTTAAGCCTGCCTTCTCAATGAGATTAAGGTAATAATCTATACGGTGTAACGTATCCCTCTGGGGAGGCATAATCTTTTGCGTCAATAAAAAGGCTCGTTTCTTTGTATGGTAACCAATTCGCTTTGGGATATCGGCTAGACGACACATGAGCGTCCGGCTAAACGAGCGATGCAACAAAAACACTATATCAAAATTCTTACTTTTTAAAAACTTCACGAATTTTAATTTATTCATAATCCCCTTGTGCCTGTCATTTTCATCAAAAATGATTATTTCATCCAGATGCGGATTTCCTTTTAAGACCGGATAACAACGGCTAGGAATTATACAGGCGATAAAACTGTCAGGAAAATTTCTTCTAATATTTCTAATGGTAGCAGTGGAAAATAAAACATCACCCAGCCAGTTTACATTAAAAATAAGTATTCTTTTTTTACCCTCTGTGCTCATTTATGCCGCCTCTCCCGTATTAAATTATAGTAACCGCTTGTCTCAAACCAGAAAACAAAAAGATTATCGGAACTGGAAGAAATCCTTAATCTTTTAAGTGCAAATATATCGTCATTAGGGTAGTTTTTGCCACAACTAGTTGCTACCGCAAGTTTATAACCTGCATCAATAACAAGCATTTTTATAAAATCATTAAACATGCCGGCTGGATAACTAAAACTATTTATCTTACCTCCTAGTTTCTCTTCAAGAATTCTCTTAGAATCGAATATTTCTTTCTTTAATTGCTCCTGGGATTTTATATTAATTAGTGGCTCTGGTCCCAAGGTGTGACTGCCAAAGGCGATAATCCCTGAATCGCGCATTTTCTTAATTTCATTCCAACTCAACCTGTCATTCTGCGGCCTGTCTACTTCTCTAACAATAATAAATATAGTAGCGGGTAAATTATACTTTTTTAATATTGGGAAGGCATAGATGTAATTATCCTTATAGCCGTCATCAAAGGTTATAGCCACTGTCTTATGAGGAACTCTTTTTTTCTCTTTGATAAAATTCGCTAATTCCTCAAGTGGTAAAACTTTGTATTTATGCTCTTTTAGAAATCGCATCTGACGCTGGAAAGATTCAACTGGGACAACCAGCCTATTCTCTTTTGGTGCATGGGGATTAACGGAATGATACATCAGTATCGCCGGCACATAGTTATTCCAAATAAAAACTACGAGAGAAACAACAAGATAGACTATTACAGTCAGGATAATTAATCTTTTATGTTTAAACATTCTTGATACAACCTTTCTGTTTCATCAACCATTTTTCCTTCAGAGAAATTCTGGCTGATAAACATTCTGGCGTTATTACCTAAAAATTCTCTTTTCTTTTGATTGCTTAATAATTCGATTATCGCACCAGACAGCGATTCTGCATCTGCAGGTTTAACCAGTAGGCCATTAACTTCACTTTGTATAAGGGTTCTGATTCCGCCTACATCCGAACCTATAACCGGCAAACCGCTGGCCATTGCCTCCATCAAACTCAATCCCAGACCTTCTTTTAAAGAAGGCATAACAAATATATCCATAACAGATAATGCATCTTTGGTTTCGGATACCTCCGGTATAAAAAAGACATTTTTTGTAATACCTATCTTTTCTATACGCTTTACCAATTCATCCTTCATCTTACCTTCACCCACAATGAGCAACTGCGCAGAAGGGAAATTGTCTAAGACATTTTTCATCGCATCGATTAGATAGATGTGGCCTTTCACATCTGAGAGACGCGCTACAATTCCTATTACTGGAGCATCGTTTAAACCAAATTCTTTTCTTGTTTCGGATTTCGGATTTCGAGTTTCGAATTTCGCGATATCTATCCCATTATTTATCACAACTATTTTTTCTGCTTCCAATTTAAAATCTTCAATAAGGTGTTCTTTTACCTGCTGACTTATGGCAATAACTCTTTTTCCCCAACAGGGAAAAATCCTGCGCAAAAATCTTCTTTTAAAAAAGCCATGACATGTTGATACATGTACAACCCTTGCGCTTCTGCTTAATAAACATCCTAATACCTGTGTGGTACGACTATTCGAATGGACAATATCAATATCGTATTCTTTTACTACCCTAGTTAATTTAAAGTAACTTAATAAAATCTTTACACTAACTTCCTTTTTTGTTTTGATTGGTATAGTTATATAAGATATATTTTCTTCGATAAATTTGTAATGTATCTTTCATGGTCTTCAGGC
>CAYOMI010000114.1:4808-5523 GCA_964405005.1 uncultured Planctomycetales bacterium
TATATATTGTGTCCTCTTTTTTTAAGACCTGTACTTAAAGTCAGTATGTAGCTTGTTATGCCTCCGACATTAAGATGATTAGTCAAATAAAGAATGTTCATTTCAAAAGTTTATCTACCGCCTCAAAAACTTCTTCCGGGGTTATCAATTCCATACATTTTTTGTGTTTACACTTTGATTTATAACAAGGACTACAAGGCAAGTTTTTCTTGATTACGACAGAATTCTCTGTCAAAGGCAAATGTCGTCTATAATCCGTGGGACCAAAAAGCGCAATAAAAGGTACACCCACTGCTGCAGCAATATGCAAAGTAGCAGAATCCGGCGAAATAAATACTGCACATCTTTTGATTAAACATGCTAATTGATTTATCGTAGTTTTTCCACAGGCATTAATAGGCTTTGCTTCTCCAGCTCTATTCATTAACTCATCTGCGTACTTACAATCTTTCTCTGTGCCTGTAATAACCACCCGGATATCCCTGCCTCTTAACTGTTGACACAGTTTGGCTATATGCCCGAGGGGCCAATTTTTGCTAAGCCATCTCGTGCTGGCACTGATATTGATACCGATAATCTTCTGATGGCTACTTAACCATTGGGAATTTAAAAATTCATCCACATAGCAGCGGTCTTCATCTACAGGCCAAAGTTCTAAGTGGGGGTCCTTTAAATCTATGCCTAACATATTCAATATTCTGAACTGATGGGTAAC